>CAYPJK010000051.1:0-11113 GCA_964411025.1 uncultured Nevskia sp. | reverse complement strand
CACATCGCGCACTCGGCGGGCTTCCGCCCATTCCGTACGCGCTGGCAAAATCACCCGAACCCTCTATCTCAGGCTGTCTCTGAAAAACGAGGACGCTTCAAACGGCCGAAAGCCCGATAGTCAGGCGCGCCTGACTTTCACGGTCAACAATGGCACTCCGGTATCGACCTACGTCGATCCACTCTGGGATACGGTGCCGCTCTACTTCAAAGCCGGCTCGTATCCACAGGATCATGACGGCGACGATTCCGAAGTCGGACGCGTGAAGTTCTACCAGATTGCAGCGTCCCACCCGGGTAACGGTTTGCAGATCCGCACGGCAAATGACTTGCCGGCTTCTTCTGCCTCATCGTTTTACGAGACCTCGTTGGTGAGCCGCAATCAAGTCGGCGCCACGACGTGGAAGCTGGTCAGCGGATTGCCTCCAGCGGGTCTGACTTTGCGCGCGGACGGCGTACTCAGCGGCCAGCCGGCGAGCAGTACGATCTCGTCAAAAACGCACAAGTTTACCGCCCAGGTTCGCGACAGCGCCGGTAACACGGCTCACAAAGAATTCCGGCTTCTGGTGCATCCGTAACGTCAGGCTGCGAATGGCTTTACCTCTCGTCAACGACACCATCTGGCTGGCGTTGACGAGAGAATTCGGCTCAGTATCGATCAGCGGTGAACGCGCTCGATTGCGGTGTAAACAACCTCGCCGTAACCGCTTGCGTTCGAATTGTTGTTGCCGAGATAGTTGCCGGCCTTGAAAAAGAACTGTTCGAAGGTCCAGATCGGCCGCAGGTTGCGGCTGTCGATGACCCGTCCGTTGACCGTTGTCGTGACTTCGCCGTCGACGACGCGAATCTCGTAACTGATGGCTTGGCCGAGTGCTACTGGTAACGAGATGCGCGAGTTTTCCGAATTGCCGGGGCGACGGAGCAGGTTGTAATCGCCGAACACACTGGTCGTGCCATCTGCTGCGGCTTGGAAGATCAGCTTCACCGGCGGTGCATTATCCACGCTATGCATCTGGGCGAAGATCACGCGGGTGGTCTGGCCCGTGCGCAGCGGCGTCGGTAACCGGGTCACGATCACGGTTCCACGCTGGATGTGAGTGCCGGTGAGCCGCCAATTGGTCGAGTTGCTGCCGAGTTCCAACTGCTCCCTCATTTCCGAACGGGGCAGATCCGAGCCGCTGGCGGCACCGTTGACGGGTGCCCAAAACACCGTTTCGCCACCGCGCGCGCGGTATCCTGCCTGGCTCAGTTGGCCTTCGGAAGGATTGAACCAGTACCGCGACGAATAGCTCACCAGATCGGCAGCGTCGATCTCGTCAGGCCCGCGACTGCCGTCTTCATCAACCGGCAAGGTCAGCCGCCCGTAAGTCGACCAGGGCAGGCGGGCAGTTGGCGGCGTGCTGGGTGAAGGGGCGGGCGCTGGAGGAGGCGTCGGTGCCGGTGGCGGCGTCGAGGGTGTTGGCGATGGCGCGGGCGTGCCGTTGGCAGTGTCCGCTGGTGAGCACGCCGACAGCAGCATCCACGGTGCGATCAGGGCAAACCAGACGGCGCGATGGATGCGGCCCGCGCGGCGGCGCAGGGCAAAGTGCAACGGCAGGTGCGCGCGACGGCGGCACCGGTTCAAGAGCGGCATCCCATTCCCCGGACTGATTCTGGTTTGACGAAGGCGTCGGCCTGCTCCGGCAGGCCCGACACCCGCGTCAGATTATCGCGGCAAACCGGCGCTGCGGTTGTCGGTCATTCAGACCGGTGGCCGGCCGGAAGTAACCGCCGGGCCGGTCGGGTCGACGGGCCATCGCAGCGGCCGCCGTGCCGCTGGCCGGCGTCAGCGCAGGGATGGCAGCACGCCGATCCGGTTCAGGAAATCGACCTCGGTGCTGCGTGATTCCGCAAGCTTGGTGCTGTCGTTTGCCCAGTCGTGGCCGAGTCCTGGCAAGTTGCTGAATTCGCATACTTGTCCCATTTCCCGAATCTGGCTGCAAAGACGCAGGTTCGCGGTCTGGGCGAACACCACGTCGGCATCCCCGTGGAACAGCAGGAATGGCGCGATGCCGGCGTCGATGTCGCGATCCGGGCTGATTGCGTCGACGAAGCTGCCGAAACGGGCCAGTTGCGAGCGGCCGAGCGCGGCGTCTTCCGCAGTCGAGGTCACGCCCGAGCGCAGCACCACGGCGGCGGCCCGAACGGGTGGCGAGCTGCCGATCGCAGTGGTGGCCGGTGGGTCGAGCAGCGCCGCCCAAGTGGCGTTGCCGCCGCCGGAGCTGGAGCCCGCGACCACGACGCGGGCCGGATCGATGCCGAGTTCCGCAGCATGATCCTGCGCCCACTTCAACACGAGGCGTCCATCGTCGGCGTGCACGTAGGCGTAGGTGCCGAAGCGGTCGTTGACGCGCTGGTCAGGCGCGATCACCAGCATGCCGTGCTGATCGGCCCAGAACCGCGAACGTGCGGTCGGAAATCCGCTCCGCGCCCAGCCGCCGCCGCTCCAGTCGATGTAGGCGGCTCGGCGGTCCGAGGGCCGCCAGCCGTCCGGCTTGAAGACGAAGGCGCGCAGCGGAACGATGCCGTCACTGCGCACGACATGGCTTTCGCTGGCACCTGAGACCAGGGTCGGCGTGTTGGCCACTGCGTCGATCGTGGTGCTCAGCGTCAGGCTGGCGCTGGTCGAGCCAATGCTCAGGCTGATGACCTGATCGGTCGCGTAGGTCGACGGCATGATTGCCCGCAGCGTGATCCGGTCGCCATTGCGAACCGTTCCGGCGCCGCTGCGGTAGGGCCCGTCGTTGATCCGGTACTGGGCGTTGCCTGCCGACACCGTCTGCGGCCCGTCGGCGTCGCTGACGGTGACCGGTTCGGTGGTCTGCACCGAGCCCGGCAGCACCAGGCCGTTGGCATAGATCGACGCCGGGGTCAGCGTGAACCGCGCCGGCCTCGTCGGCGACAGCTGGCTGCGAACCTGCCAGCTGGTCGTGCCGCTGCCGATCGTGACGTCGCCGGTATAGCGCCGGCCGTAATCCGGGCCGGTATCGATCCGCAGCCGTAGGCTGTCGCCCCAGCGCGCCATGCCGGCGGCCCCGGTGAACGGCCCGTCGTTGAGGCTGTAGCGCAGGCCGGACGACACGCTGATCGGCACCGCGACATTGATGCCGCGGATCGTCATCGGTGGCGTGATCACGGCGCTGTTGATGGCCGCCGTGCTGATCGACGGCAGCTGGATCGCGTCGGAGGCACGGTCCTCCGGCGCCGACGTGGTGACGCTGAAGCGGGTCGCAAAGCTGCCGAGCGACAGCGTCGCATCCTGCCGGTCGCCGAGGTTCGGCGCGGCGATCAGTGCCACCCGCAGGCGATCGCCGTTGACGACGACGCCATCGAGCGTCGTGTAGGCACCTCCGTTGAGGCTGTAGCGGCCATTGCCGACACGGACCCGGGCCGGCGCGGTGAGGCCGGCGACGGTGACCGTCGCGCTTTCGGCGAGCAGAAGCGGAAAGCCCTGCGCAGCGGCGAACGAGAAGGCGCGCGGTGTCGCGTTGCCATCTGCCGTGGTCGCTACGAAGCCGGCTGACAGCGTGCCGATCCGCAGTTCGGCGCGGCTGACGCTGCCGGCGCTGCCAGCAGTCACCATGACGCGCACCTGGCGGCCGGCAGACACCGTGCCCGGCGTCGTCAGCCAGGCGCCGTCATCGATCCGGTAGGCACCCCCGGTCACCGAAATCGGGGTGCCCGGATCGATGCCGGACACCGTGACTGGCGCGCTCGACACAGGGCTGCCGGCCACCGCCGCGAACACCGGCGTGAACGCGAACGGCTCCGGCGTCGTGTCGCGCGGACGTGCCTCGACGGTGAAATCCGCAGCTGCCGTGCCGATGCTCAGCCGCGCACTGGCGCTGGCGCCGTAGCTCGCCGGTGTCTGCGCCTGCACCTCCACGATGTCGCCGTTGCCGATGCTGCCCGGCACATCGGTGAACGGCTGGCCATTGACGCTGTAGCGGCCGCCGCGAATCGAGATCGGTGCCGCAGCCGACAGCCCGAGGATCTGCACCGGCTCGCTGGTTTCGCTGCCGCCCGGTTCCAGATGGGCGCGGGCGGTGAAGGCGAATGGATTGGGCGTGGCCGGCGCTGCTTCGTCGTCGTCGATGATCGTGCCGGTGGCCTGGGCGCGGCCCAGACGGGCCCGGCCGGTGGGCGCGCTCAGCGTCACGGTCAGCGTCTCGTCGTTCTCGGCCACGGTGTCGCCGATCGCCGGCACCTCGATGACCTGGGAACCGACGCCGGCGCCGAAGCTCAGCTGGCCAGAGGTGGCGACGTAATCGCTGCCCGCCCTGGCGCTGCCGTTCGCGGTCGCGTAAGTGGCGGTCACCGTCGACTTCGGTGCTGGCTGCGCGGTCACCACGAACCGCAGGCTGCGCCGCTCGCCATTGCCTTCGCTGACGGTGGCATCGGCGATCGACAGCGCCACTTCCGGCGCCGGCGTGTCGTCGTCAAGGATGGTACCGGTGCCACGCCGCCGGCCGAGCAGCAGGCCATCCGGGTTCGACAGGTCGACAAAGAAGGTTTCGTCTTGCTCGGCGGTGGCGTCGCCATTGATCTTGACCGAGAACGTCTGCCGGATCTGCCCGCGCCGGAAGCGGACCACGCTGCTGGCAGAGTCGTAGTCACTGCCGGCGTTAGCAGTGCCATTCGTGGTGGCAACCCGCACCGAAATCCGCTCGCTGGCCTTTTCCGACAGCGACAAGGTGAAGGTCATCGTGCTCTTCACGAGCTTCCGCTCGCCTTCAAGCATCTGGACATCGTCGATGCTGACCGTCGGCTTGGCGGCCATCGCGGCCTGCACCGGCACCAGCGCCAACAGTGCCAGCAGGGCCGTTGCCACGCACTGCGCATTTCCGCCCATCGGAGTCTTGGTATCCATCCGGTCTTCGCGTGATCTGTCGGGAGAGTGAAAGCACGCTGGTGCGCGTTCACGCGCCGCGATGCCGCATATCGTCATAACTCGGGCTTCTACAAGCAAGCTTGATGCAAGCATGGCCGTCTGGGGACGGCGTCTGCGACGTGGGTCACGATAGCGGCGCAGAACGGCGATGAAGCGGTGCCGGAAACGGCGCCGTTCGTGTCGCTTATGGGATCCAGTTGCCGATGTCGGGCAGCGTTGCGAGCCGATCGTGCGCACGCTGTTTCGCATCGTCGGAGTCGGCGTGGATTGAGCAGGCGCTGCCGTCGCCGTGGTCCGTCTCGAACGCGTGGCCTGCCGTTGCGGCCTCGTTTGCGAGATCGCGCAGGTCGTCGCGGTGATGGGTGTCATACGCCGCTTCGGCGTCACGGCGCCCGCGCCGCGACATCAGCGTGCGGCTGCGGTAGCCGAGTCGGCGAATACCTGAGTGGTTGCGACTGCAAGCGTTAGCCGAACGTAGGTGCTGCCGTCTTCTGGGCGGCAGCGCGACCGGCACTTGCGTTGGCCAACCCGTCTCGTCAGGACGTCAAGAGTTGCGAGATGCCGCTCGCCTGAGCACAGGCCAGGCGGCGGCTACCACGCGAGAACGCGGGCATGACTATCGGGGATACGGTGCCCGTCGGCGGTCATCAGCGCTCGCGGCGGCCCCGGCCTGCACGCCCACGCCAACGCGCAGGTCGACGCCGGCACCCGCCTGATGGCGCGGCAGCACGCGACCCTGGCTGCGTCCGCCGGCAGCGTTGTGGCCTGCCACGACGCCCACCGTGCCATGGGTCACGTCGCGAGCCAGCCCGAGGCTGCCCCGCGTGGCGTCGCGGGCAATGCCGATGCCGCCGCGGGTCGCATCGCCAGCAATCGACAGCGCGCCGCGAGTGGCATCGCCGGCGACGCCCAACGCACCGCCGATGATGCCACCGACAAAGCGGCGGCCCGGCTGCGGGCGGTAGCCGTCGCGGCCGTATTCCTCGTAGCGGTCATCGGCACCGTAGCGGTGATAGTTGCCGTAGTGGTCGTCGTAGTCGCGATCGCGAACCGGGCGATGATCCACACCGCCGGCGCTGACGCCGACATCCACACCCAGCCGCGCCGACGCGGAGCCGGACACATGGCCCTGCTGTGCCTGCGCCGGAAGGTTGGACGTGATCAACAACACGCTGCTGGCCAACAGGGAAAAGGGGCGGGTACTCACGTTGACGTCTCCATTTCTGCGCGCCGGAAGTGACGGGCAATCGCAAGTTAGTAAACGGATGTGCACTTCGCAAGAATTTTTTGTGAACGAATGTGACCTGCCGCAACTACTTGTGAATACTGAAAATGACGTCAGCAAAAGCTGGTTGAAGCGTCATTTCCTCGGCGGGGCTGTCGTCTCTCAGCGGTCAGAAAGCCGGCATGACCTTTTCGGTCTCGCGGCATCGCCTGCGGCGTGCCGCCGGCTTCGTCCTGTGGCTGCCGATCGCCGGTCTCGCTTCGGCTGACGACCCGCCAACACCTGGCGATGCCACGGCCCCTCAGGCGGCGGTGTGAGCAGAACCATTCCCGCAGGCAGCGGGTACCGAGCCGTAGTCGTGGTTCGAAGACGGCCGGTCGCGCGCCGAGCTGCGTGAGGCGGTCGACCTGCTGCTGCGGCGCCGACCCACTGACAGGATGCCGGGGATGACGACGATGCCGGGCTGCAGCAGGCGCTCGCCTGCGTCGATGCTGACCGCAGGCTTGGCGGCCATGGCGCCGCCGCCCGTCAACAGCAGCAGCACCTGGACGGCCAGTGCTCGGAGGCGAGGTCGCCGGTGAGGGACGACAGCGCGGCGGCCTGCCGCGTCCGGATGCCGGGAAGAGATGCCGGGCGGCGTGGTCGCGTTCATCCAGTGGCCGTGCTGGGTGCGAAAGGAAACGTGCGCCGGCCGCCGGTGCTTCGCCGGACAGCGCGCCGCACCGACGGAATGCCGATGGAAGAGCCGACGGGCCCGGCCGGCCTGCCGTGCCGGACCCGTCGATCTGCCGGACGTGCGGCCCGGGTTCAGTCGGCGACGCGGACCACTGCCTTGCCGAAGTTGCGGCCTTCGAAAACGCCCTGCAGCGTGTCCGGAGCGTGTTCGAGGCCATCGACCACGTGTTCGACGACCTTGATCTGGTCGCTGAGGATCCAGCCCTTCATCTCTTTCTGGAACTGCTGGTGCAGCGGCGTACCGAACCAGTCCAGCGCCACCAGACCGTTCACTGAAATGCGCTTCACGTTGATTTCGTTGAACACCACCATGGTCTGGTCGGGCCCGGCCGGCAGCTTCACCGTGCTGTAGAACGACATCACCCCGCAGGCGGCGATGCGGGCGTGCATGTTGAAGTGCGGCAGCGCCAGCTGCAGCACGCCGCCGGTGCCGGACATCGCGTAGCAGTCGACCCCGTGGCGCGAGAACTCCTCGGCGCAGCGAGCCTTGAAGTCATCGGCGGTGCGATCCAGGCAAACGTCGAAGCCGAGCACGTCCATGCCGTAGCGCAGCTTCTTCGAGCCGCTGACACCGCCGATGGTGCGCGCCCCGCGCATGCGGCCGAGCTGGCCGATCATCTGGCCCAGCCCGCCCAGTGCGGCGCCGAAGATCAGCGTCTCGCCGCGCTGCACCTTCAGGTACTCGTTGACCGCGATGTAAGCGGCGAAACCGGACATGCCGAGCGCGCCGAGCCCGTACGACGGGCGGGGGATCTGTGGGTCGATCTTCGAGACCCGGCTGCCGTCGGACAGCGAATAGTCCTGCCAGCCCCAGAAGCCCTGCACGATGTCGCCTTCGGCGTAGTCCGGGTGGTTCGAGATCGCGACCCGGCCAATGGTCGGACCCACCATCACCTCGCCCAGTGGCACTGGCTGGGCCTGCGAGGAGGTCGGCTTGACCCGTCCGTAGAGGTACGGCTCGATGCCGAGCCAGGTGGTGCGGATCAACAGCTCGCCGTCGCCCGGTCGGGGCGTGGGTGCGGTGGTCATCCGGAAGGCGCTGGTGTTCGGCACCGAATAGCGCGGGCGCTCTGCAACGATGATGCGGCGATTGACGGAACTCTCGGGCATGTTGCCTCTCCTCTCCAGGACACGTTGGCGTCATCACACGAAACACGGGCGGCCCGGCAGGCCGCATGCAGCAGCCGGCAGGCTTGAGGGATCAGTCGATAGGCGAGCCTCCGTGGCAGCGGCGGCGCGGGCTGCAGGCAGGTCGCTTGGGGCCGGCCGTGGCGGCGCGGCTCGCAGGCAGCGGCAGATGAAGCGGCGATGCCGGCATGGCGCCTCCGTTCGCGTCGATGCCCGCAGCGGTGGCCGGAGACCGGGCCGCAGGCGAGCCGTGAACCGCAGGCCGGCGGCAGCAAGGGCCGGCTTCCGGCGAATGTACAAGTGGCTTCAGCGCGGCCGTGAGCGGTCGAGGACACGGTTTTTTCCCCGGCATCAGCCGCAGTGATGGCGGCTGCCAGCGGCCGCTGCTGCGGCTGCCGCAGATTGCGTCGCCGGCTGCTGCACGGGCAGCGGACCGTCGTCGGCCGAGTTCCAGCGCATCAATGAAAACAGTCGCTTGCGTGGCAGTGCCGGCCGGCACGCGGCTTGCCGGCAAGGCGGTCCAACCCGTTGCCGGAGCCTGCCGCCGATGTCCCATCCCCGTCCGCCTCACCGCCTGGCGCTGCTGGGCCTCGTCGCCATGACTGCCGTCGGGCTGCCGGTACCGGGCCGCGCCGCGACGCTGGACCCGCGCGCCGTCGAATTCCAGCGCAGCGAAGACATCCGCTGGGTACGCAGCGCCGATGGCGGCAGCGAGCGCGCCGTGCTGTTCGGTGATCCGGACCAGCCCGGCCCCTACGTCATGCGGATCAAGTGGCTGCCCGGCCATTTCAGCCGGCCACATCAGCACGCCCGCGATCGCTTCTTCACCGTGATCAGCGGCACCTGGTGGGTGGGCACCGGCGCGCAGGGTGATGCGGCCAGCACGGTGCCAATCCCGGCCGGCAGCTACGTGCTCCACAAAGGGGGCCAGGTGCACTACGACGGCGCGCGCGACGAGGAAACCATCATTCAGGTGGTCGGCATCGGCCCGGTCGAGACCCGGCAGGTCGGCGGGCGCTGAACTGCGCCCACGCTGGGCCCGGCAGCGCGCTGCGTGCCCGCGCGTGAGCCGGCAGAATCCCGCCATGCCCCTGATCCTTTCGCGCCGCATGCGCCTGCCCGCTGCCGGTCTGACCCTTTCCTGGCTGCTGCTGGTGCTGGCGATACCGCCGGGGATCGCGCAGCCCGATACCGCTGCCGAGCGGCCGCCGGAAGCGCTGGCCGCACCGGCTGCGGATTCCGCTGCGGCGCCGGACGCATCGACGGCCGCTGGCGACACCGAGCCGTTGTCGTGGTTCGATGACGGCCGGCCGCGCGCCGAGCTGCGCGAGGCGGTCGACCTGCTGCTGGCGGCGCCGACCCACGGACTGGATGCCGAGGATTACGACGCCGCCGGGCTGCAGCAGGCGCTGGCCCATGTCGATGCGGTCGGGCCGCTGAATGCAGCGGCACAGGCGGCGCTCGAAGCCCGCCTGACGGCAGCCGTGCTGCATTACCTGCACGATCTGCACAGCGGCCGCATCGACCCGGCCGCGCTGCAACAGCATTTCGCGCTGACGCCGAGGCCCGAGGAAAACCTGCATCTGCTGCTGCGCGAGGCGCTGGCCCGGCACCGGCTGCCGGCCGTGGCCGCCGCGCTGGCGCCGCAGGTGCCGGCCTACGGCCGGCTGCGGGTGGCGCTGGCGGAGTATCGGCGGCTGGCCGCCGACAGCACGGCCTGGCAGCAGCCATTGCCGGCGCTGCCCGGCGCCGGCCGCAACCAGCCCGGCAAGCTGGTGCCGGGCCAGACCTGGTCCGGCGTTGACCGGCTGGCCGAGCGGCTGCGGGCGCTGGGCGATCTCGATCCCGCCGTCACGGTGGCGCCGCTGTTCTACATCGAGCCGCTGGTCGGGGCCGTACGCCGCTTCCAGGAGCGCCACGGCCTGCCGGCCGACGGTGTGCTCGGCAAGGCCAGCATCGCGGCGCTGGGCGTGACGCCGATGAGCCGCGTGCACCAGATCGAGCTGACCCTGGAGCGCGCCCGCTGGACACCGCTGCTGCAGGCGCAGCGGATGATCGTCATCAACATTCCCGAGTTCGTGCTGCGCGCCTACGAGGTCGGCGAGGGCGGCGTCGACGTGCGCGAGGAAATGAAGGTGATCGTCGGCAAGGCGCTCGACACCCGCACGCCGCTGTTCGACGAAGCGATGCGTTACATCGAGTTCAGCCCGTACTGGAACGTGCCGCCGTCGATCGCCAGGGCCGAACTGGTGCCGAAGCTGCGCCGCCAGCCCGGCGAATGGAGCCGCGAAGGCTACGAGTTCGTCCTTGCCGACGGCAGCGTGCAGACCGGGCTCGACAAGGCCGGGCTCGACGCGGTGCTGCGCGGCGGCGCCCGCATCCGCCAGCGCCCGGGCGAGCGCAATGCGCTCGGCGACATCAAGTTCGTGTTTCCGAACCGCGACAACATCTACCTGCACCACACGCCGTCGGTGGGCCTGTTCGCCCGCGAACGGCGCGATTTCAGCCATGGCTGCATCCGCGTCGAACGGCCGCTGGCGCTGGCCGAGTTCGTGCTGAAGACCATGCCGGAATGGACCGAGGCGCGGATCACCGAAGCCATGACCGCCGGCAAGTCGGCTACCCTGAAGCTGGACGAACCGATCCCGGTGCTGATCGCCTACGGCACGGCACTGGTGAAGCAGGGGCGCATCCACTTCTTCGACGACATCTACGGCCACGACCGGCTGCTCGACGAGGCGCTGCGCCAGCGCCCGAGGCGACCGGCCGATGCCATGCCCGCTTCCGGAGGCCTCACGCCATGACCGACGATCTTCTCAGCGGACCGCGTCGGCGCTTCCTGCGGCAGGTCGCGGGCGCGGCCGGGGCGCTGCTGCCATTGGTTGCCACGCCACCAGCGACCGCCTTCGCCGGTGCCGGGCCGGCCGCCGCCGGACTGCGCGCGCTGGCCCTGCACCACACCCACACCGGCGAGCGCATCGAGCAGGTCTACGCCCAGGGCGAGCAGTACCTGCCCGAGGCGCTCGGCGCGCTGAATCATTTCCTGCGCGATCACTACAGCGGGATCGTCGGCCGCATCGACCCGGGGCTGTTCGA
>CAYPJK010000050.1:0-11210 GCA_964411025.1 uncultured Nevskia sp. | reverse complement strand
CCGGCTCCTCGGTGTACTTCATCAACCTGAAGACGGGCGCCACCGTGGCCAGCCCGGTACTGCTCCAGTTCGGCCTGAAGGGCGCCGGCGTGTCGCCGCCGGGCGTGCAGAGCGCCGACACCGGCCACCATGTGCTGCTCGTGGACGATCCGCAGTTCGATGCCACGCTGGCGCTGCCGCTGGACAACCCGAAGATCATTCACTTCGACAAGGGCCAGACCGAAACCGCGCTGACCTTGACGCCGGGCAGCCACACGCTGCAGCTGCTGTTCGCCGACTGGAAGCAGCAGGCCTTCAATCCGAGCGTACAGTCGGAAAAGATCACCGTGACGGTGTCCGGCGCGGCGCCGGCCAAGAAGTAAGGCCGCGTCGCCGGCGGCGGGGAAATCGGCATTGTTGCGCTGCGGCATTGTAGGCTGCAGCCTCTCTCCATTTCCCGCTGCCGAGGCCTCATCGATGCAGATTGTCCAGATCACCCAGGAATCGTCCCGCGCCGTTGCCGACCTGTATGCGGCGCTGGCCGATCACGACCGGCTGGGCAGCGTGCTGGGCGTGCCGGTCAAGCGCATCCAGGATGGCAAGTCGTCGCCCAATGGCATCGGTTCGGTGCGGCGCATCGGCATGGGTCCGCTGGCGATCGAGGAAACCGTGGTCGGCGCGGTGGTCGACAAGTCGATCGACTACAAGATCACCCGTGGCGGCTGGCCGCTGAAGAACCACCATGGCCGGCTGGTGTTCAAGGCGCTGCCCGGTGGCGGCAGCCAGGTGCACTGGCGGATCGAGTTCACGGCTGCCGTGCCGGGCGCGGCGGCGCTGGTGAAGCAGTTGCTGACGCTGGCGATCGGCCGCGGGCTGCGCAAGCTGGCCTGATCGTCTTTTGCGCGGCGGCTGCCGCGCGTCAGCGGCGAGGCCGCCTGGGTTCCAGACGCGAGGCCAGCTGCCCGACGCCGGCGACGAACTCGCTGACCCCGCCATAAGCCGGGTGGCGCAACGCCACGTGCGCGTAGCCGAGCCGGGTCAGTGCCTCCGACGACTTGTTGCCGACCGCTGCCAGCAGGGCGTCCGGCAGCGCGGTGCGCAGCGCCGCCAGCACCGGTTCGCCGGCGGCCAGCTCGGTGCGGCTCGGCGTACGGTTGGAGTGCGGCCGCGCCGGTTCGTGCGGATGCAGCGGAAAGGCATTCCACAGGAACGTGCAATCGGCCAGCTGCTGCTCGTACAGCGTGCGCCAGACCACCCGCGCCGACGGCTCGCTCCACGGCCGGGGCCGGGTCGACAGCCGTGGCGTTGCCGCGATGCAGCAGCGCCTCGGAGGTGAACGGGATGCCCGAGATCCGGCAGCCCTGGTAGCCCGCCGCCTCGCCGATCAGCACCAGCTTCAGGTCCGGCCGCGCGGCGTGGGCGCGCAGATGGGCCAGCCGGCGGGCGGGCCCGTTGTCGGCCGCATCGTCTTCGTTGGACTGAAGCCACGGATTGAAGCTGCCCGGCAAGGCCGGCAGGCGGGCCAGGGCAGCGTGCAGGGCATCGAACAGATCGGGAGTCACGGGCGGGGCAAGCGTGCGAGGCGGGGCGGAGCGGCCTGCAGCATGCCCGAATGCGCGCTGGATCTGGCCGGCCGCAGGGCGGCTCCACGGGCTCGCCCCGGGGCCGGACACCACTTGCGCCGGCGTGGCGATAACGCGGATGCTTCGGATAGCGCATGACGCGTCAACGCCGCGTGGCTCCACCGGCTGTTGCCTCACCCCTACAAAACGAACCAGCAGGATTCGCTGAGACGATGGATTCGACCGACGAACTGATTCACGGCCTCTACCGCAGCGCGGTCGACGACGAATGGCAGGACTACCGCGGCAAGGCGCTGGCGAAGGTCTGTGAACGTCTGGGCGCCAGCTCGGCGGCCTGGTGGTCGCGCGGCGTCGGCACGCGCGGCGGCGAACTGACCCAGCATCCATCGCCGCATGTCACCGTCGAGGCGCTTGATGCGCTGGTGTTCCAGTCCGGCCGTCAGGAAGCGGTGATCGAAGTGCCGGTGCGCGGCCAGAACGGCCTCGCCGTGCACTACGCGCATCGCGACGGCGGCATCGTCAGCACGGTGCTGCTGCAGTTCCCGCTCGATCGCAAGCTGGTCGCCGGGGAAACCCTGCGTCGCATCCTCGCCCATCTGGTCGAGGCCGGTGCACTGGCGCTGCACCAGTTCATCCGTCGTGATGACTGGCTGCAGGCCATGGGCCGCGCCAATCGCGGCTCGGCTGCGATGACCGACTCCGAAGGCACGCTGTTCGCTGCCAGCGAGCGTTTCCTGGACATGCTGGACCATGCGGTCGGCACGCCGATGGTGCGGCTGCCATTCGATCTGCCGGAGTCGGTGCTCGGCGAGGAAGGTGGCGAATTCGTGCACGGGCCGCTGCACCTGCGCGTTCGCCGCTCCGGCCAGCTGTACCTGATCTATGCGCGCAAGCCGCTGCCGCTGGATTCGCTGTCGCCGCGCGAGCAGGAAATCGCCCGCGCGCTTGGCAACGGCAAGACGCTGAAATCGATCGCCCGCCAGTACGGCATCGCGGTGTCGACGGTTGCCAACCACACCACCCGCATCTACCGGAAGCTGGCGATCTATCGCCGCGAGGATCTGATCGACCTGGTGCGGATGCGCGCCCAGACAAGCCCCGGCAAGAAGAAGTGATCGCGCCCGCCGAAGTGCCGGCAGCGGCACTTCGGCAGGGGCTTCAGCGAGCGGCCCGGCGCCGTTTCGCGTTCCGCGGTTCCGGCGTCAGCGGCAGCCGGCGCGGATGTCGCTGCAGACCTTCCGCTGGCCGCTGCGGGTGACGAAGCTGCGGGCTGAACGGAAGTGGAAGCTGGTGCGATCGCGCCAGTCGGCATCAGCCAGCAGACGGGCATCGGCCGTGGCGTAGCCGGCCTCGGTCGGCCGCTTCAGCCAGCGGTCGAGCCAGGCCAGCGTGTAGTGCTCGGCCATCGGCCGGCCCCAGCCACCGTTGCAGCGGCCGCCGAGCGTGTTCGGGCACCAGCTGGTGGTCGGGAAAGTCGGGATCAGGCTCCATTCGAAATGCGAGCTGCCGCGAATGGTCAGCTCGTAGCTCGGAATGCCGGCTGCCTTCCAGGCGGCGAAGCCGGCGGTATGCGCGTCCGGGTCCGGTGGCGCGAGCAGCGGCAGTGGCGCGATGCCGTATTCCGACGACTGGCCCATGGTCGGCACGCGCGGCCGCCAGCGTGGCTCGTCCCGGGTGATGACCTGATCGACCAGTGCCGTGCTCAGCAGCTGCGGCAGCCGTTCGAACAGCGCGCCGCCGGCGCCGCCCGGCGTGCCATCGGCCGGCGAGATCAGGCCATCCCAGGCGACCGCGACATCGACCGGGTTGCGGGCATCGATCAGCCCCGGCCAGCGGTCGGCACCGGGTGCGCCGTAGCCCTGCACGACCGACACCCCGATCGCGCCGAGCGAATGGCCGACGATGCCGAAGCGGTCGAGATCGAGCGCCGCGTGGAACGGGTTGAACGCGGCGGTGCGGGTCGGGTAGGTGCCGGCGCAGCGGGCCTCATGCGGGTAGGGCCGGCCGGGGCGCGAGCGCATGAAGTCGATGGCGTTGACCAGGCCGGTCCAGAACACGCTGGGGTTGATGTTGGTGCCCTGCTGAAGGGTCGGCGTGGCGAAATCGGAGCGTCCCTGGCCGCGCGGATCGAAGGTCAGCACCGTGTAGCCGGCGCGCACCAGCGCCTGCGCCATCCACCAGTACGCGGTTTCCGGCGCCTGCACCGAGCCGTTCTCGATGACGATCCCCGGCAGCCGCCGCTGGCCGAGCAGCTGGCGCGGCTTCCAGACGCGGCCGGACAGCCGGGCGCAGCCGGCGTCGTAGAACACCACCGGTTCGACCACGGCCTCGAGCGTGTAGAACGGATCGACCGACGGCCAGCGATAGGGATCGCCGGCGCAGGGGCCGGCATAACTCGAGCACAGCGGCAGCGCCACCGGCACCCCGAGCGGCAACTGCAGCGAGGCAGCCGGATCGTTGCGGATCAGCGCGGTGATCTCGTCGAGCGTCTGCAGCACCGGGTTCGGCCCGCGCAGGGCGTCCACCGCCGCCGCCTGCGCCGGGGTGTAGGCCAGCGCCCAGCTCGGGTCGAGCAGATCGCGCAGCAGCAGGCTGCTGGTGTTCAGCGTGCTCTGGGTGCCGAGGCGGAGCATGAAGGCGGGGTTGGCGACCTGTTCGGTCGGCGCTTCCAGCACCTTGGCGTAGTTGGCGGATTCGCGCGCCGTCCAGGCGGCGGACGGGTAAGACGGGCCTTCCGGCACGGCAGCGGCGGCGAGCGGCAGCAGCAGGCCCAGCGCGGCGGTCCGGCAGCGGGATCGAAGCATCGGAGTCTCCTCGGAAATGTTCTTGTCCGTACAGGATTGCCGTCGCCTGCGGCGTCGGCAATGGCAAATCCGGGCCAGAAAATCATCGTTACCGGCGTTGCGGGTTGCCTTGCGGCAGACTGCGCGGCATGACGAATCCCGCAGCCCCGCCGGTCCTCGAAGTCCGCGATCTGGTCAAGCATTTCAAGCAGGTGAAGGCCGTCGACGGTCTCAGTTTCGAGGTGCGCGCCGGCACCTGCTTCGGCCTGCTGGGCCCGAACGGGGCCGGCAAGAGCACCACCATCGAGATCTGCGAAGGGTTGCTGGCACCGACATCCGGCACGGTGCGTTACCGGGGCGAACCGCTCGGGCCGCGCTACCGCGAGCGCGTCGGCATCCAGTTCCAGTCGACCGCGCTGCAGGACCACCTGACGGTGATCGAGAACCTGCGCTTCTTCAGCGCGCTGTATCCGGTCCGGCGGCCGATCGACGAACTGATTGCGCTGTGCCGGCTGGAGGAATTCCTCGGCCGTGATTCCAAGAAGCTCAGCGGCGGCCAGCGCCAGCGGCTGCTGCTGGCGATCGCGCTGGTCAACGATCCGGAACTGCTGTTCCTCGACGAGCCGACCACCGGCCTCGACCCGCAGGCGCGGCGCAATTTCTGGGACCTCGTCACCGACATCAAGGCGGCCGGCAAGACCATCGTGCTGACCACGCACTACATGGAAGAAGCGCAGCGGCTGTGCGACGAGATCATCATCGTCGATCGCGGCCGGATCATCGCCCGGGGCGCACCGGGCCAGCTGCTGGCCGAGCACTTCAACGACTCGGTGCTGGAACTGCCCGTGCGCGAGGCAGCGCGGCTGGCATCCATCGGCTTGGGTGGCGTCACCCGCGGCGACACCGTCGAATTCCAGACGCCGGATGTCAACGCGGCGGTCGCCGCGCTGCTGGCCCACGGCGTGTCGCTGGCGCAGCTGCGAATCCGGCCGCGCGCGCTCGAAGACCTGTTCATCGAACTGACCGGACGAGGCCTGCGGGAATGAAGGACATGGTTCGCCGCATTGCCGCCGCCACCTGGGCGCGCAGCCTGGAATTCGTGCGCGATCGTTCGTCGCTGGGCTGGAACCTGGTGTTTCCGATCCTGATGGTGGCGGGCCTCGCGCTGGTGTTTTCCGGGCCCGGCCAGCCGCTGTTCAAGGTTGCGGTGATCGCGCCGGCTGATGCGAAGCTGGATGGCGGCCTGCATCCGTTCCTCGGCACGCCGCAGGTGCAGTTCTACCGCGAGGACACCGTGGCCGCCGCGCTGCCCAAGGTGCAGCGCCATCGCATCGATCTGGCCCTCGACTTCACGGCCGCTCCGCCGCGCTACTGGGTCAACAGCCAGTCGCCGAAGGGCGCGCTGCTGGAACGCCTGATCGCCGGCAGCGGCGGGCCGGCGCTGCAGCGCGAGGAAACCGCCGGTCACGAGATCCGCTATGTCGACTGGGTGGCGCCCGGCGTGCTGGGCATGAACATGATGTTCGCCTGCCTGTTCGGCATCGGCTACGTGATCGTCCGCTACCGCAAGAACGGCTACCTGAAGCGGCTCAACGCCACGCCGCTGCGCGCGGTGGAGTTCCTGATCGCCCAGCTGCTGAGCCGGCTGGCGCTGATCCTGGTGGTCAACGCCTTCGTGTTCGGCGCCTGCCGGCTGCTGCTCGGCCTGCGCATGGAAGGCCACTACCTGGACCTGCTGGTGGTGGTCACGATCGGCGCCTTCTCGATGATCGCGATGGGGCTGGTGGTGTCGGCCCGGCTGGCCAGCGAGGAACTGGCCGGCGGCATCCTGAACGTGATCTCGACGCCGATGATGGTGGTCTGCGGCGTGTTCTTCTCGATGGATGGCGCGCCCCGGGCGCTGCAGGTCGCCGCCGAGTTCCTGCCGCTGACCCACCTGCTGAACGCGGCGCGGGCGATCATGCTCGACGGCGCCGGGCTCGCCCAGCTGGGTTATCCGCTGGCGGCGCTGGCGACCATGAGCGTGGTCTACCTCGCGCTTGGCGCTGCGCTGTTCAAGTGGCGGCAGGACTGACCCCCGCCTGCGCCGCACACGCTGGCCCGCCCGGACAGGCAGGGGGCGGCGCGAAACCTATAATCCGGGCGAGCCGAGACCGACCGATCGCCATGTCCGCAGCCGTTCCCGCCACCGTCGACTATCCGAACGCCATCACCTGCATCGACACCGAACAGGTGCGGCCGGGCCAGGCCTGCTGCTACCTGATCGGCGGCGGCGACCACTACGCCTTCGTCGACTGCGGCACCTCGCTGTCGGTGCCGGGCATCAAGGCGGTGCTGGCGGCACGCGGCATCGGGCTCGAGCAGATCGCCTACGTGATGCCGACCCACGTCCATCTCGACCACGCCGGCGGCGCCGGCCTGCTGATGCGCGAATGCCCGAACGCGAAGCTGGTGGTGCATCCGCGCGGGGCGAAGCACCTGATTGATCCGACGGCGCTGATCGCCGGCGCCACCGCCGTCTACGGTCCGGAAAAGATGGCCGCGATGTACGGCGAGATCGTGCCGATCGACGCCAGCCGGGTGATCGTCGCCGACGACGGCTTCCAGCTCGATCTCGGCGGACGTGCGCTGCGCTTCATCGACGCGCCCGGCCACGCCCGCCACCACTACGCGATCTGGGACGCGCAGAGCCGCGGCTGGTTCGCCGGCGACACCTTCGGCCTGTCCTACCGGGTGTTCGACGGTCCCAACGGCGCCACCCTGCTGCCGACCACGACGCCG
Source organism: uncultured Nevskia sp. (assembly GCA_964411025.1). Lineage (GTDB taxonomy): Bacteria > Pseudomonadota > Gammaproteobacteria > Nevskiales > Nevskiaceae > Nevskia. Next base: position 4,084 of record CAYPJK010000050.1, on the reverse strand, counting down.
GTGCAGTTCGAGCCGGATGCCTGGCTGCAGACGCTGGACCGCTTCCTGGCCGCCGATCCGGACTGGATGTACCTGACCCACTACGGCCGGGTTGGCCATGTGCAGCAGCTGGCCGCCGACCTGCGCGGCGACCTGGCGATGTACCAGAGCATCGCGTTGCACCTCGCCGATGTCCCCGACCGCCATGCGCGGCTGGTCGAAGCGCTGACCCTGCACGCGCTCGAAGAACTGGCGGCAATGGCGGCACCGGTCAGCGACGACACGGCGCGCGACTGGCTGGCCTTCGATCTGGAGCTCAACGCCCAGGGGCTTGGCGTCTGGCTGGACCGGCAGCTGCCGAAAGCGGCGACCTGATCCCGACCCGGCTGCCGCCTCAGGCGAGCAGCTGGCCGACCAGCGCCGAGAAGCTTGCTGCCTCGACATCCGGCGCATGGTCGCCGTGTGTCCAGCACTGTCCGTCCGCATTGATCCAGCCAGCCCGCAGTCCGGCGCGGCGCGCGCCGATGACATCGGTGTGGGCATCGTCGCCGACATGCAGCACGTCCTCGGGCGGCAGCGCCAGCGTCGCGCAGGCCGCGTGGAAGATCGCCGGATCCGGCTTGGCGGCGCCGAAATCGCTGGCCGACAGCGCGCCGCGGAAATGCGGGTCGAGACCGATCGCGCGCAGGTCGGCATTGCCGTTGGAGATCGCGACGATCGGATAGCGCGCCGACAGCCGCGCCAGCGCGTCAAGCGCGCCCTCGTAGAGCGTCACCTGCTGGCGGGCGCGCATGAAGATCGCGTAGACCGTTTCCGCGGCGTCACTGTCGTGGCCGCTGTGGGCCAGCATCTGCCGGAACATCTCGCGGCGGATGAAACCCAGATCATGGGCCCGCTGCGGATGGCCCTCGACGATCCGCTGGCGCAAGGCCAGACGCGCCGGCGCATCCCATTCGGCCAGCACGGCCGGTGCATGGTCGGCAAACCAGGCGTTGGCGGCTGCTTCGGCACCGCGGATGGTCGGTGCGACCGGCCACAGCGTGTCATCGAGATCGAGCGTGACGGCCTTGAAGCGCATGGCGACGGCGGGGCGGAAACAGGGCCGAGAGTATAGCGGCGGGGCACAGGCAGCCGGCCGTCGCCGCCGTTGCGGTAACGTAGCGACCGCCCCGGACGGAAGCCGCGCCATGACCGACCACGACACAGCCGAACGCATCCACCACCGCGCCTGCAATCTCTGCGAAGCGATCTGCGGACTGGAAATCCGGGTCGCCGGCGAGCAGATCCTGTCGATCCGCCCGGATGACGCCGACCCGCTGTCGCAGGGCCATATCTGCCCGAAGGCCGTGGCGCTGCAGGACCTGTACAACGACCCCGACCGCCTGCGCCGGCCGATCCGCCGCACGGCCGATGGCTGGGTCGAGATGGAATGGGATGCGGCGTTCGACCTGGTGGCCGACCGGCTGTGCAGCATCGTCGAGCAGCATGGTCCGGACGCGGTCGCCAACTACCTCGGTAATCCGACCGTGCACAACTACGGCGGGCTCACGCACGGGCCGCGCTTCCTGTCGACGATCAAGACCAGAAACCGCTTTTCGGCGACGTCGGTCGACCAGCTGCCGCACCAGCTGGTCGCCTACTGGATGTATGGCCACCAGCTGCTGGTGCCGATCGCCGACATCGACCGCTGCGACTACCTGCTGGTGCTCGGCGCCAACCCGATGGCTTCCAACGGCAGCCTGATGACGGTGCCGGCGTTCCCGAAGCGGCTGAAGGCGCTGCAGGCGCGCGGCGGCCGGCTGGTGCTGCTCGACCCGCGCCGCACCGAAACCGCCGAGGTCGCCGACGAGCACCTGTTCATCCGGCCGGGCACCGATGCCGCATTCCTGGCCGGCCTGCTGAAAGTGATCGACAACGAGAACCTCGGCGATCCGGGCCGGCTGGCCGCGTTCGAGGACGGCCTGGAAGTGGCGCTGGCCGACATCGGCGCGCTCGATCTCGACCGGCTCGCTGCGCACTGCAGCGTTCCGGTGGCGACGATCCAGCGCATTGCCCGCGAGTTCGCCGCTGCGCCGCGCGCCGCCGCCTATGGCCGGATGGGCGTGTCGACGCAGGCGCGCGGCACCTTGTGCCAGTGGCTGATCCAGCTGCTGAACATCGCCACCGGCAACCTCGACCGCGAGGGCGGGGCGATGTTCACCCGGCCGGCGGTCGATCTGGTCGACAACCCGACCTCCAAGCCCGGCAGCTTCGGCCGCTGGAAAAGCCGTGTGCGCGGCCTGCCGGAATTCGGCGGCGAGCTGCCGGTGGCCGCGCTCGCCGAAGAAATCCTCACCGAAGGCGAAGGACAGGTCCGGGCGCTGATCACCATCGCCGGCAATCCGGTGCTGTCGACGCCGAACGGTACCCGGCTCGACCGGGCGCTGGCCTCGCTGGATTTCATGGTCTCGATCGATTTCTACCTGAACGAGACCACGCGCCATGCCGATGTGATCCTGCCGCCCACCTGCACGCTGGAGCACGATCATTACGACCTGATCTTCCACGCCTTCGCGGTGCGCAATACCGCGCGCTACAGCGCGGCCCTGTTCGAGCGGCCGGCGCATGCGCGGCATGACTGGGAGATCTTCGAGGCGCTCGGCGGGCGCATCGCGGCGCGGCTGGGTGTCAAGCGCAGCCCGCATCCGCGCCCCGATCAGGTGATCGACATGGGCCTGCAGATCGGCCCTTACGGCACGATGCGCAAGCACCCGCAGGCACTGTCGCTGGCGGCACTGAAGGCGGCGCCGCACGGGGTGGATCTGGGGGCGCTGGAAGCCTGTCTGCCGGTGCGGCTGCAGACGCCGGGCAAGTTCCTGCTCTGCGCGCCGCCGGAGATGATGGCCGAGCTGGCCGCGTTCGCCCGCCATCTGGATGCCGCGCCGGAAGCCGCCGGCCTGTCGCTGATCGGCCGCCGCCACGTGCGCAGCAACAACTCGTGGATGCACAACGCGCAGCGGCTGGTGAAAGGCCCGGTGCGCAACCGCCTGCTGATGCACCCGGACGATCTGGCCGCCCGCGGCCTTGCCGATGGCGCGACGGTGCGGGTGGCGTCCCGTGTCGGCGTGGTGCAGGTCGAGGTCGAAGCCTCGGCCGCGATGATGCCGGGCGTGGTCAGCCTGCCGCACGGCTGGGGCCACGACCGTGCCGGCATCCGCATGGCGATCGCCGAGGCGCACGCCGGCGTCAGCCCCAACGATCTGACCGACGAACTGCTGCTCGATCCGGTCAGCGGCAACGCCGCGCTGAACGGCGTGCCGGTCACCGTCGCCGCCGCCTGATTCCGCGACCTCCGCATGTTCAATCTCGAAGCGAAGTTCCGGCTGCCGGATCACGCCGCCGCGCAGGCTGCCGCGATCGCCATCGGCTACCGGCCTGAAGCGGTGCTGAACCAGCGCGATACCTTCTTTGTCGTCGCCACCGGCAAGCTCAAGCTGCGCGAGGAGGACCGGCGCAGCTACCTGATCGGCTACGGGCGCGTCGAACGCGACGGCCTGCAGCTCAGCGACTACCAGCTGGTGCCGGTGCCCGATCCGGCCGCGATGCGGACGCTGCTCGCCGGCACGCTCGGCGTGCTGGCCGAGGTGCGCAAGCGCCGCACCCTGCTGCTGTGCCGCAACGTGCGGCTGCATCTGGACGAGGTCGAAGGCCTTGGCCTGCTTGGCGAGATCGAGGCGGTGGTGCCGGATGGCGGTGATCCCGAAGCCGAGCGGGCGTTCGTCGACACCACGCTCGCGGCGCTCGGCGTCGGCCGCGAGCAGCTGATCGAGGGCTCGTATTTCGAGATGGCGCCGTCTGCATGACCGGGCGGTGGCTGATCGCGGGCGTGCTGCTCGCCACGCTGTCCGGCTGTTCGACGCTGGACTACTACGCGCACCTGGCCAAAGGCCAGTACCGGCTGCTGGCGGCGCGCCAGCCGATCGCCGAACTGCTGGCGGCACCGTCGACCGACGCCCGCCTGCGCGCCCGCCTGCGCGCCCGGCTGCAGCTGGCACTCGACGCCCGGGCGTTTGCGTCCGACCTGCTGGCGCTGCCCCGCAATGGCAGCTACACCGATTACGCCGAT
>CAYPJK010000049.1:7253-11519 GCA_964411025.1 uncultured Nevskia sp. | reverse complement strand
CAGACGACGGCCGGCGCTCGCCTGCTGCAGCGCACCAAGAAGCGCGCCAGCCCGTAAACTACGCGGATGATCTCCGCCTCCCGCCTCACCCTCCGCCGTGGTCCGCGTCCGCTGCTCGAAGACGCCAATTTCACGATCCATCCCGGCTGGCACTGCGGCGTGGTCGGCCGCAACGGCGCCGGCAAGTCGACCTTGTTCGCCGCCGTGCTCGGCCACCTGGCGCCGGACAAGGGCGAGATCTCGTCGCTGAAGAACCTCGCGGTGGCCACCGTTGCCCAGGACACGCCGTCGCTGCCCGATCTCGCGATCGAGTTCGCGCTCGATGGCGATGTCGAGCTGCGCGAGCTGGAACGCAAGCTGCTGATCGCCGAGGAAAAGCTCGACATCGAAAAGATCAGCGCGATTCACGAGCGGCTCAACGACATCGGCGGCTACGCGGCCCGCGCCCGCGCTGCGGCGCTGCTGCACGGCCTTGGCTTCAGTCAGGAGGCGCAGGCGACGGCGGTGGCCGATTTCTCCGGTGGCTGGCGCATGCGCCTGAACCTGGCGCGCGCACTGATGTGCCGCTCCGACGTGCTGCTGCTCGACGAGCCGACCAACCATCTCGATCTCGACGCCGTGATCTGGCTGCAGGGCTGGCTGTCCAACTACCCGGGCACGATGATGGTGATCTCGCATGACCGCGAGTTCCTCGATGCCATCACCACGCACACGCTGCATCTGGAAGGCACGAAGGCCACGCTCTACACCGGCAACTACTCGACCTTCGAACGCACCCGCGCCGAGAAGATGACGCTGCAGGCCGGCATGTTCGCCAAGCAGCAGAAGCAGGTGGCGCACCTGCAGAAGTTCATCAACCGCTTCCGCGCCAGGGCCACCAAGGCGCGCCAGGCGCAGAGCCGCATCAAGGCGCTGGAACGGATGGAGCTGGTGTCGGCGGTGCACGCCGATTCCGAGTTCAGCTTCTCGTTCGCCGAGCCGGATCGCCTGCCGAGCCCGCTGGTGCGCTTCGATGACGTGGCCTGCGGCTACGGCGAGAAGGTGGTGCTGAAGAACGTGCGGATGCTGATCGCCCCCGGCGAGCGCATCGGCCTGCTCGGCCCGAACGGCGCCGGCAAGTCGACCCTGGTGCAGACCATCGCCGGCGCGATTCCACCGCTGAAAGGCGATGCGATGCGCGACGGCTATCTGCGGGTCGGCTATTTCGCGCAGCACACCACCGACAGCCTCGATCCGAAGGCCAGCCCGATCCTGCACCTGAAGCGGATCGATCCGCAGGCCACCGAGCAGAACCTGCGCACCTTTCTCGGCGGCTTCAACTTCAAGGGCGATCGCGTCTACGAGAATGTCGAACCGTTCTCCGGCGGAGAAAAAGCACGACTCGCCTTGGCGATGGTGGTCTACCAGAAGCCCAATTTATTGTTACTCGACGAACCGACCAACCATCTCGATCTCGACATGCGCCACGCGCTGGAGACCGCGATGCTGGAGTTCGTCGGCGCCGTGATGGTGGTGTCCCACGACCGCCACCTGCTGACGTCGACCTGCGACCAGCTGTGGCTGGTCGCCGAAGGCGGCTGCCGGCCGTTCGTCGGCGATCTCGACGACTACGCCAAATGGCTGAACTCGCGCGAGCTGAATCCGGGGGCCGGCAAGAAGAACAAGAAGGCGCCGCAGAAGAGCGCCGAGGAAATCGCCGCGCAGTCGAAGGCGCTGAAGGACAACCTCCGCAAGCTCGACCAGCAGATGGCCAAGCTGACCAAGGATGTCGACACGCTGACCGTGAAGCTCGCCGATCCGGCGCTCTATGCGCCGGACAAGAAGTGGGATTTCACCAAGCTGCAGAAGGAACAGGCGGCGGCCAAGAAGAAGCTGGCCGACACCGAGGAAGAGTGGATCGCCGCGACCGAAGCGCTGGAAGCGCTGAACGCTTCCTGAGCCGATCGGCCTGCGAGGCTGCTACAGCCGCGCCGCCGCCCGCACCAGTACCGAATCGGCCGGCTCCGCACCGCGCTGGCGGGCGTAGACATCGCGCACCCAGACCATCGTCGGATGGCGCTGCCACGGTGCCACGGTGGCGGCGGTGCTGGCCCGCAGCAGCGGATGGCCATACAGCGGATGCTCGGCAGGACCGGCCAGCGGCGCCAGCAGCGCGCAGACGGTGAGGTCCTCGATGCCGAAGGCATCGCCGAGATACGGCCGGTTGCCGCGCCGCCCGGCAATCCGGTCGAGGCTCGCTTCGATGCAGTGGCGCGCCTCGGCCAGCGCCCGGCCATCGATGCCGAAGCGCCGCCGGAACGCCGGCATCAGCAGCGGCATCGCCGGCTTCAGCAACATCGACTGCAGCGGTCCGGCCGCCAGGGTCCACAGCTTGAGCACCGCCGCCGGATCGGCCACCAGCGGCCCGTAGGCGGCGCGCATCACCGCCTGCCCCAGCGCCTCATGCCGGGCGGCGGCTTCCAGCAGCTCGTCGCGCGGCTCGTCCTCGTCCGGCAGCAGGCGGTCGATCAGGCCGCGCGTCGCCAGCCGCTTGAGGATGCGATCGCTGCCCTGCACGCGCAGGCCGTCGCCGGTGATGATCGGGACGCTGCTGCCGCGATGGCCGATGAACGGCGTCACCACCGCATGCAGACCCGGGGTCAGCGCGTGTTCGGCGAACGGCACGCTGCAGGCGCGCAAGGTCCAGCGGATCTTTTCGCTGAAATGGGAAATGGCGAAGCTGTACAGGGTGAGCATCGGGGTCGGCGTCGGTCGAATGCGCCGATGATGCCGCCGTTCGATGACCAACAGACGGAGGCGGCGGCCGTGGGCCGCGATCAGGCCGGCGCGGTCGCCTGTTCGAGCCGGGCCAGGAGCTGCAGCGCCTGCTCGCGCGTCTCGCCGCACATCTCGGGGCCGGGCTTCAGGCCCGCGCAGACGGCCGGCCGGCGCGGATCGCCGAAGATCGCGCAACTGTCGTCGGCGCGCAGCTGCACGCAGCGCACGCCGGCCGGCTTGCCCTGCGGCATGCCGGGAATCGGCGAGGAGATCGACGGCGCGATGCAGCAGGCGCCGCAGCCGGGCCGGCAGGCCGGCGCTGCATTCACGGCGAGTACGGCGCGTGGACCCGGCGCTCGGACAGCCACCAGAGATGTCCGTGGCGGTCACGCACACCGCCCTGACGATCGCCGTACGGCATGTCCTGCACCGCCATTTCCAGCGCCGCGCCGTGCGCCAGCGCGCGGGCCAGCGCGGCGTCGGCGCTTTCGACGTAGAGGTAGTACGAGGCCGTCATCGCCGGATAAGCGCGGCTGGCTTCGCTGACCATGATGGTCGACGTGCCGATTGCCACCTGCACGTTCGCCACCCGGCCGTCCGGGCGCATCGAGCGGCAGGTTTCGGTGCCGCCCAGGCCGTCGACGAGAAAGGCGATGAAGGCCTCGGCGTCGTCGACGAAACAGTACGGCGTGACCGTACCGAACCCGGGCGGAACGTACATCCGGGCCGCCTCAGCCCGGCATCCGCTCGAAGGCCGGCACGCCTTCCAGCACGCCGTGCCAGCTCGGGCGATCGATGGTGAACACGGCGAAGTCCGGCTTGCCGAATACCGAGGTCTGGTCGAGCGAGCCGGCCTTGACCAGCACGATGCCCGGAATGCCGGGCGCGCGGCTGGTCAGCGGCGAGCCGCAGTCGCCGCAGAACTCGCGGGTCACCGGCGTCTCCAGGTCGCTGCGGCGGAACACCTTCGGCGTGCCCTTGACGTAATGGAAGGCCGCTTCCGGCAGTCCCACCACCGGGTTCGGGCCGCCGCCGGAGATGTACTGGCATTCACGGCAATGGCACTGCGCACGCAACTGCGGTTCGGCGTCGGCTTCGTAGCGCACGGCACCGCAGTAGCAACCGCCTTCGATCTTCATTGGGTCTTGCTCCTCTTTCTGGTTGTTTTCGACGTGTTCGCCCGGGCCTGCGCCTGCTTGCGCGCGCAGTTCTCGGCCACCGTCTGGCGCAGGATATCGCGCAGCTGCAGCAGGCCGGGCCCGGCATAGTCGCGGTCGGCGAAGATCAGGTAAAGCGTCAGGAAGCGCTCCGCGCCGTCGCGCAGCGGCAGCGGCCGCAGGGTGCCGGCGGCCAGTTCGTCGGCGATCTTGTCTTCCGGAAACCAGGAGAAGCCGTAACCCATCGCCACCGCCTGGATCGAGGTCGACATGTGGCTGACCACCCAGCGCTGCTTGGCGTCCAGCGTCTGCTGGCGCGGATCGCGGGCCGCTCCGGAATCGCGCACCACCA
>CAYPJK010000049.1:4025-7243 GCA_964411025.1 uncultured Nevskia sp. | reverse complement strand
GCCGGGATGGGCCACGGCGAGAAAGCGCAGGGTCATCAGCGCCTCGCCGATGAAGCCCTGCGGAATCACCGGCGCGATCGCCAGATCGACCCGGCCGCCGAGCAGCGCTTCGGAGGTGCCGCCGATCACCGATTCGATCAGCTCGATGCGGGTATGCGGGCTGATCTCGCCGAACGCCGCCAGCGCCGGCAGCAGCACGCGGTTCGGAAAGATGATCTCCACCGCCAGCCGCAGTTCCGCCTCCCAGCCGGCCGACAGCTGGCCGGCCGCGCGTTCCAGCCCGGCCGCTTCATCGAGCAGCGCCTTGGCCCGGCGCACCAGCAGCTGGCCGGTGGCGGTCAGCACCGCTTTGCGGCCCTGCACCTCGAACGCCTTGACGCCGAGCCGTGCTTCGATCTGCTGCACCGCATAGCTGATCGCCGACTGGCTCTTGTGCAGCGCCTCGGCGGCCTGCGCGTAGCCACCGGCGTCCACCACCGCGAGCAGGGCGCGCCATTGTTCGAGCGAAATCTTGGGGGCCGACATGGCGCGCATCATGCCGCGCCGCCCGCACGACCGCAGCCTCAGAAGCGGTGGCGAACGATCTCGCCGCTGGCGTCGACCGCCAGCCACGGCACCTGCTGGGCGGTGAGGAAGGCCGGCGCTTCCGGCCCTTTCAGCATCGCCACGGTCGACAGCGCCCCGGCGGCCAGGCAGACCGGCGCGATCACGCTGACCGACTGCCAGTGCTGGACCGGCCAGCCCGTGCGTGGATCGAGGATGTGGCAGTAGCGCCGGCCGGCGATGTCCATGTAGCGCTCGTAGTCGCCACTGGTCGCCAGGGCACCGCTCTTCACTTCGACGCCCGCCAACGTGCGCCGGTCATCGCGCGGATGCTGGATGCCGAGCGTCCAGCCGCGGCCGTCCGGGCGCGGGCCGAGCACCCGCAGATCGCCGCCCAGATTGACGTAACCGCTGGTGATGCCACCGGCCTGCAGCACGGCGGCGGCACGGTCGGCGGCGTACTCCTTGCCGAAGCCGCCGAAGTCGAGCTCCATGCCCGGCTCGGTCAGCGCCATGCGCCGCGCAGCCGGCTGCCAGTCGACCTTCTGCCAGCCGATGCGAGCGCGCAGTGCCGCCAGCGCCGTAGCCTCGGGCAGGCGACCGGAACGGAAATCCCAGGCCCGGCGCAGGATGCCGCTGGTGAGGTCGAACAGGCCATCGCTCTGCGCGTGCAGCCTGGCGGCGAAATCGAGCAGGCCGGTGGTTTCGGCATCGACCTCGATCGTCATGCCGCTGCCCGCCGCCGCGTTGATGCGGGACACGATGCTGTCCGCGCGGTAGCGCGAGTAGGCCTGCTCGATGCGCCGCACCTCGGCCGCAGCGGCATCGAGCACGCGGCGATCGGGTGCCCGGCCGGCCACGGTCAGCTCGGCTTCGCAGGCCATCGCCGCGAAGCGCATCGTGGTGACGCCGTCGTCGGTGGCCTGCATCGTCCGTCGTTCTAGAACCGGTAGCTGATGCCGAACTGCACCTGGTAGTACTGGAAGGTGGCAAGCCCCGGCGAACCCTGACCGACGAAGCGGAAGCTCGAGCGCGCCTGGTAGTACTCGGCGCGCAGGTCGGTGCTCCAGTGTTCGCTCAGGTGCCACTCGGCCTTCTGGCTGAGTGCGAACGCGCCGAATGCGGACAGCCGGTGGTCGAGCGAGGAGAAGGCGCCCTCCGGCAGCTGCGGGAACGGCGAGCCGTCGGCCGGCGGGTCGACATAGAAGCGCGCCGCACTCTGCGTGTAGTAGCGAAGGCCGGGTGTCAGCACCCAGCGCAGGCCCACCGGCTGCACCCACTGCAGTTCGGCGGTATGCGACCAGATGCCGTAGGTGTCGTGGAACACGCGGTAGCTGCTGCGCAGCGTCGCGCCCAGACTGCCGATGTGGTGGTTCCAGCGCAGCGAGCCGGTGCCGCTGTTGCGCTTGCGCGGCCGGTTGTCGAACAGCTTGTACGGATCGCTCAGATAGCCGTGGCTGGTGCTGTAGCCGGCCTGTACCTGCAGCAGGTCGTTGGCGGTCAGCGCCCGGGTCACGCCGGCGATGCCGGCGTAGGTCGTGCGGTGTTCGTCCTCGACGATGTCGTTGGTCGGATTGATCGTGTCGCGGCTGGCCGACAGGCCAACGTTGAACGCGGTGTTGTTGTCGTCGGTCGCGAACACGGCATCGCCGGACACGCTGTTGGAAATGTAGTCGTGCTCCTGCGAACGCGCCGCCGACAGGCCGTAGGAGCTGCGATCGGCGTACCAGGTCAGCTCGGCATCGCCGGAAAAGCGCTTCTCGTGCACGCGCGAAGCGCCGGAGGTCGACGAATAGCTGCGCGGCGACGCGCCCGACACCACGTCGTAGACCGCCGAGCCGGACAGCGACAGGTGCTCGCCGAGCGGCAGCAGGCCGTACAGCGCCGGCTCCTCGACGCGGATGCGCTGGAAGCCGGGCTGCGAGTCCTGGTAGTGCTCGGTCTTGAACTGCAGCAGCGCATGCTCGGGTGCGCTGTCCGCGGCAGCCGGCAGCGGCGCGGCGAGCAGGCCAGGCAGCGACAACGCTGCCAGCACCACGCTGCCGCACCAGTCGCTGACCGGCGGGGCCGGGCCCGGATCGCGTTCAGTTGCAGCCACAGCCGCCTCCCCCCACGCCGAAGCCGCCGAAGCTGGCTTCCTTGCTGGTCCAGGTGTGATCGTTGAACTTCAGTTCCAGCATGTCGCCGGCCATGGTCATTTCCGGCTTCGCCAGCACGCCCTTCTGCCACGGCTTCGGCGCCTGCAGCGCGCAGCCGCTGCCGGCCGTGCTGGCGGCAACCGTGATCAGCACGACCCACGCGCGGTTCATGGTTTGGCTCCGCCGACCAAGGCGGCGATCTTCTGCGCCAGCGCGTCGCGCTCGCTGTCCTTGAAGCTCTGGTGCACCAGCACGACCTTGCCGTCCGGGTCGACCAGGAACGAGGTCGGCATGCCCTGCACGCCGTAGGCGGCCGGCGTCGCGCCCTGGGCGTCGAACAGCACGGTGAAGCCGGGGGCCGCATCGCCCAGGAAGCGCTGGGCATCGGCGCGCTTTTCGTCGACGTTGATCGCCACCACTTCGAAACGCGGCCCGCCCAGCTTTGCCTGCAACGCCTTCATCCACGGAAAGCTCTGCTTGCACGGGCCGCACCAGGAAGCCCAGAAATCGACATAGACGTAGTGACCGCGCAGGCCG
>CAYPJK010000049.1:0-4015 GCA_964411025.1 uncultured Nevskia sp. | reverse complement strand
GGCCGGCGAGGCTGACGGTCTTGCCGTCGGCCGCCGCCAGGCTGAACGCCGGTGCCGCCTGTCCGGCGTCGAGCGCATGGGCAGCCGGCAGCCCGCCGGCTGTGGCGAGCAGCGCGGCCATCAGCAGGCCACGGCTCGAGCGAAGGAACGAAGGGTTCATCGAAGGACTCCTGGATTCGGGGTGGGATGGACTCAGCCGCGCAGCGCCGGCCGGCGTCGGCGGATCAGCGCCAGCACGGCCAGCAGCGCGACCAGCCCCGGCCCGGCGCCGCCGGCAGCGCCGAGGTTCTTGCTGGCGCTGCCGGTCACCGTGGCCTGCGCCGGAGCGGGTGCGCCGTCGCCGAACACGCTGACCGTGCCGTTGACGACATCGGCGAGCGGATTGATCACCAGGGTGCAACTGGCGCCAGGGGCCAGCACGAACGGCACCGGACGGCAGCTGCCACCGCCGGTCGACGCGGCATCGAGCAGCGACAGGCCGTCGCTGGCCTGTTCGGCGGTGACGTTCAGCGGTCCTGCGCCCTGGTTGCCGATCACCAGCACCTGCGGCTGCAACGGCTGGTTCGGCAGGCTGGTCAGGGTGATGGCGGTTGGCGACAGCACCAGCAGCGGCGTGCCGCCCGCGATGCCGTTGCCGCTGACCGCAGCCGGTGTCGGTTCGACGGCATTGCTGCTGGTCACCGTCAGCGACGCGCTGCGGGTACCGACCGAGGCCGGCGCGAACACCACCTGCACGGTGCAGCGGGCGCCGCCGGCCAGGCTGCCGCCAGCGCTGCAGGTGCTCGACGGATCGATCAGGAAGTCACCGGCCGCCGCGCCCGAGAACGACAGGCCGGCCAGCGTCGCCGGGCTGGTGCCGCTGTTGCCGAGCTGCAGCGCCAGGGGCGCCGACTGCGCGCCGCTGGCGGTGTCCGGGAAGCTGAGGGTCGAACTGCCGATCCAGCCGAGCGTGGCCGGCACCGGCGTGACACCGGTTCCCGACAGCGCCAGCGCATCCGGCGTGGTCGCGGCATTGCTGGTGATGGCGATGCTGCCGGACACCGCGCCGGTGGCCGCCGGCGTGAAGCCGACCGTCAGCGTGCAGCGGCTGCCGGCGGCCAGCGTGGCGGGGCAGTCGTGGCTCAGGCTGTAGACCGCCGGCGTCGCCTGCAGGCCGCTGATCGACAGCGCTGCGGTGCCGCTGTTGGCGAGCACGGCCGTCTGGCTGGCCGCACTGCTGCCGATCGCCACCGAGCCGAAGTTCAGGCTGGCGGGCGTCAGGCTGACGATCGGTGCTGCGGGGGCGGCCGCAATCCCGCTCAGGCCGACCGACACCGAGCCGGCCGTACCCGCACTGACCACGAAGGTGGCGCTGCGCGTACCGCTGCTGGCACCAGGCGTGAACACGATGTCGGCCGTGCAGCTGGCGCCGGCGGCCAGGCTGCGGCCGCTGGTGCAAGGGTTGGCGCCGGCCACCGTCGCGAAGTCGCTGGCATGGCTGCCGGCAAAGGCCAGGCTGGCGATCGTCAGGCTGGCGCTGCCGCTGTTGCTGACCGTCACCGTCTGCGCCGCGCTGCGGGTGCCGAACGGCTGCGCGGGGTAGCTCAACGACAGGCGGTTGACCGCCAGCTGGCCGACCGGCTGCGCAGTGCCGGTGCCGTTCAGGCTCAGCGTCGACGCACTGCCCGCTGCGTTGTGGCTGATCACGAGACTGGCCGCGCGGCTCCCGGTGGCCGACGGCTGGAAGCGGATGCCAAGCGTGCAGGCTGCGCCGGCCGCGACGCTGCCACCAGCGGTGCAGGTCGAAGCGGGGTCCAGCGTGTAGTCGGCGGCAGCGCTGCCGCTCAGCGTCAGCGTGCCGATCAGCAGCGGCGCGCTGCCGGTGTTCGACAAGGTCGCGGTCTGCGCGGTCGAGGCGGTGTTGATCACCTGTGACCAGCTCAAGGTGGCCGGCGACAGCTGCGCCACCGGTGCCGTCGGCACGGCGCCGGTGCCGGACAGCGCCACCATCAGCGGGCTGCCGGCGGCGTTGTGGGCGATGTTCAGGGTCGCGCTGGCCGCGCCGGTCGCGGTCGGACCGAAATCCACCAGCACCGTGCAGCTGCCGCCGCCGGCCGTCACCGTGGCGCCAGCCGCGCAGCTGCCGCCGGTGATGCGGAACTGGGCATTGCTCACGCTGATCGTCGACAGCGTCAACGGCGCCGAGCCGCTGTTCTGCACGGTCGCGGTCTGCACCGCCGAACGGTTGCCGGTGGCAACCGTGCCGAAATTCAGCGCCGCCGGGCTCACCGCCGCTGCAGCGGCACCGCTGCCGGTGCCGCTCAGGCTCACCGTGCTGGTCGTCGGCGAGGCGTTGTGGGTGATGGTCAGCGTGCCGCTGGCGGCCGCTGCCGCCGTCGGCCGGAACTGCAGATTGATCGCGCAGCTGCTGCCGGCCGCGACGCTGCCACCCGCCGCACAGCTGCCGCCGCTGGCGATCACGAAGGCCGCATTGCTGACCGTGATCGTGGTCACCGACAGCGCCGCCGTGCCGCTGTTGCGCAGGGTGACGGTCTGCGCAGCACTGCTGCTGCCGACGGCCACGGTGCCGAAGGCCAACGAGGCCGGCGTGACGGCAGCCACCGGGCCGGCGGTGACGTTCGGGTTGCCGATGTAAGCGGCGATGTCGGCGACATCGATCGCCGTCAGCACATTGTTCCGGTAGATGCCCATGCCGCCGGTGTCACGATTGATCGCGTTCTGGATCGTCGTGGGGCTGTTGGCGCCGCGCAGCACCTTGTTCTTGTTGGCGCTGACATTGGTGCCGTGACAGCTGGAATTGGCGCAGGAGATGCCGCCCGGCGTGGTCAGGTACAGCGTCTTGCCGCGCAGCGCATCGGCGGCCGAGGCCGGACCGGCGGCGGCGAGCGCCGCCACCAGCAGCAGCGCAGCCACGCGCGGCACCGTCGTCGGCGTCCGCGGCAGGGACAAGGAAAGCAGGGCTGGCGACATCGGCGGCTCCGGTGACAGGTCGATCGGTGGTGGGCGAGCGGACCTTAGGCAGCCGCATCTGTCCGCCAGATGGCCGCCGGATGAACGCGGGACGAGCGGCCCGGCAGCCGGGACCAGCGGTCATGCCGACGCCGATGCCGGCACGGACGACCGCATCGGAGGCCGCGCCAGCAACGCTGGCACCGGGCAGAGCGGGCACCGTTTTCAATCGAATGATTGGATGAGAAAGCACGAAAACTTCTGCTTTTTTATCGAACGATGAAGGCATTCAATAGCCGCACCTTCCCGCTCCCCAGGAGATGCACCATGACCACCCGGACCCTGCTTCAGATCAACACCAGCCTGTTCGCCGGCAACGGCCAGTCGAGCCAGCTGGCCGAACGCTTCGTCGCCGACTACGTCGCCGCCCACCCGGGCACCGTGCGGGTGCTGCGCGATGTCGCCAGCGATCCGATTCCGCACCTCGACGGCGCGCGTTTCTCGGCGTTTCTGACGCCTGCCGAATCGCGCGATGTGGCGCAGAACGCGGTGATCGCGCAGTCCGATGCCCTGATCGCCGAGCTGAAGTCGGCCGATGTCATCGTGCTGGGCCTGCCGATGTACAACTTCGGGGTGCCGAGCCAGCTGAAGAGCTACTTCGACCACATCGCCCGCGCCGGCGAAACCTTCCGCTACACCGCCAACGGCCCGGTCGGCCTCGTCACGGGCAAGAAGGTCTACGTGCTCGCCACCCGTGGCGGTCTGTACGAGGGCACCGTGCTCGACAGCCAGACCACGTACGTGCGCGACTTCCTGCGCTTCATCGGCCTCGACGACGTCGAATTCGTCTACGCCGAAGGCCTGGCAATCGGTGCCGAGCAGAAGGAAGCCGGCCTGGCCAAGGCCCGCGATGCCATCACCCGTCTTGCAGCCTGAACTGCGCCGCCCCACCCTCGTTGCCACATCCGCCCGGAGCCGATTGAGATGACCACCCCCTCGAACCGCAGCTATCCCGCCGTCGAACTCGCCGGCCGCCTCCTGCTGGCCGCAATGTTCCTGCTGGCCG
>CAYPJK010000048.1:8012-11758 GCA_964411025.1 uncultured Nevskia sp. | reverse complement strand
CACGACAACGCCGGCCCGGCCCTGAGGCGCTCGGCAGCGGTGCATTTCGAGCGCGGCGATGGCGCCATCGGCCTCGATGGCGACGCCGTCGTGATCGAGGCGGGCGGCACGCCGGACCGGGCTGTGGTGAGCCCGGATGGTCAACTGACAATTGGCGGCATCCTGATCGACACCGACGGCGCCGGGCAGGCGACGTTGAAAGCCTACGGCGCGGCGGCAGTGGCGATGAAGGGCCACGCGATCGCCATCGGCAAGACCGGGGCGGCGTTCGGGGTCGACCTGCTGCAGGACGTGGTGAATGGCTTCTTCGACGCGCACCGGATGGAGCGACTCGGCGAGCGTGCGCGGGCCGGCGTCGATGGCTTGCGCGCCAGTCTGCGCGACCTGTGCACACGGATGGACACGCTGCGTACCGCCCAGCAGGCCGCTGCCACGGCGGTCCCGGCCTTCCGCCTGTATGCCGTTCTGGACGCCGAGCAGGTCCGCGATTGCTACGAGGAGGCTGACGAGCAGGCCCGCGACGCGGCGGAGGATGCCGACGACGCGGCAGGCGATGGCGACGCCAGCGTCGATGTGCGGGCGGGCGGCACCATGCTCGTCGCGGCCTGATCCGCTGAAACGGTATCGGCCACGCGCGCCAACGGCGCTCAGGCCGGCAGCACGATCCGGAACACGGTGCCGGGCGCACCCGGCTCGACGCTGATCCGGCCGCGGTGCAGGTCGACGATCTTCTTGCAGATGGTCAGGCCGATGCCGTTGCCGGGGTACTTGTCGCGGGCATTGAGACGCTGGAACAGCACGAACACCTGGTCGGCGTGACGGGCGTCGATGCCGATGCCGTTGTCGCGCACGCTGATGATCCATTCGCCACCGGACGGCCGCGCGCCGATCTCGATCTTCGGCGTGTCCTCGGCGCGGAACTTCACGGCGTTGCCGATCAGGTTCTGGAACAGCTGCACCAGCTGCCGCTCGTTGCCCGGCACGGTCGGCAACTCGCCGACGCGTACCAGCGCCGATGCCGCGCTGATCGCGCCCTGCAGGTTGGCCAGCGCCGTTTCGACGACCCGATTGAGGTCGACCGGCTGGGCCGGCTCGCTGCTGCGGGAAACCCGGGAATAGGCGAGCAGATCCTCGATCAGGCTCTTCATGCGCTGCACGCCAGCGGTGACGTAGCCGATGTACTCGTCGGCATCCGGGCCGAGCTTGCCTTCATAGCGGCGCTGCAGCAGCTGCGCGAAGCCGGCCACCGTGCGCAGCGGCTCCTGGAGATCGTGCGAGGCGACGTAGGCGAACTGTTCCAGTTCCTGGTTCGAGCGTACTAGCTCGTCGGCGCGCGCCTTCAGGTCGGCTTCATCGCGCTTGCGGGCGGTGATGTCCTCGGCGGCGGCGACCACCGCGAAGATGTCGCCATCGCGGCGCAGCGCGGCGGTGGAAAACTGGATCACCACCACCCGGCCGTCCTTGCGGGTGATCGACACCACGTGGTCGGTGATCGCGCTGCCGCCTTCCAGGGTGTCCCGATACTTCGGCAGCAGCGCGTCCAGCTGGGCGCGATCGGCGATCAGGCCGAACCAGCGCATGCCGAGCAGTTCGTCGAGCGCGTAGCCGGTGATCTCGCAGGTGCGCCGGTTGGCGGTCATGAAGCGGCCTTCGCGGTCCATCGTGTAGATCGCGTTGGTGGCGTTCTCCATGACCTTCTCACGGAACTCGTTGGCCGCCTTCAGCGCCACTTCGGCCTCGCGGCGGCGGGCGATCATGTCGTTGAGATCGGTGGCCAGCACGCCGAGTTCGTCGCCGGAGTGAATTTCGATCCGGGTATCGAGATTGCCGCCCGCCACCCGGCGGGTGCCGTCGCGCAGGCTGTCGATGCTGCTGCGGAGATCCCGCGTCACCAGCCAGGCAACGGTCAGCGACAAGGTCAGCAGTACTCCGGCGACGCCCATGATGATGGCCAGCAGCAGCCACTGCAGGCGCCGCGAGCCTTCGGCAAGCACGGCGGAAAAGGCCTGTTCCAGCGGCGTCACGCGGCGGTTGATGTCATCGATGCGGGCCAGCAGCTGGCGCCGGGTCGCGGCGTCGAGCGGCCCGGCGCGCTCGGCGAGGAGCATCTGCTCCGACACCGCCAGCAGTTCGAGCACACAGGTGTCAGCCTCGGCCCAGATGTCGATCGCCCGGGCCAGAAAGCCGAAGCCGCGAAAATTGCGGAACAGGAAGATCATTTCCGGGATGTCGGCGGCGGGCACGCCGCCGGCCAGAAAGCCCTGGTAGACGATCACTTCGTCGTAGTCCGGCTGGCTCATCTCCAGCCGCGCACGACGGTCGCCCATCGGCATCGCGATCGCTGTCCTGAACAGGGCCAGGGCCTGCCGATCGCCGGCGTGCAGATAGCGCGTGATGCCGTACACCGCGTCTTTCTGTCCTTTCGACCACTGGCTTTCGGCACCGACATAGGCGCGCACGCCGGACGACACCGTGAACGACAGCGCGACGATCGCCAGTGCGGCGCTGGCCGAGGCGAGGAACATCGCCACCATCACGCCAAGCTTGGCGCCGATCGACAGATCGCGGATGCGTTGACCGAATGATCGAGGAGGGCGGCTCACGTCTGCGGGCTCCGGAGGAGCGCGCAGCTTACGGTCGAACCGGGCCGGTCGGCAGCGGGCGCGCCGCCCGGTGGCGGCCAGCCGACTGGCGTGTCAGCCGTCAATCCGGCTACCGGTCTTGAGATCGGTGTAGTGGTCGGAATCGGCGAACACCAGGCGGCCACGGCCGGCGCGCTTGGCCGAATACAGCGCGATGTCGGCGCGCTGTACCAGGTCGGTGGTGATCCGGTCCGGCGACACCGACGGCGACGGCGCGATCACCTGGGCGAAGCCGCCCGACGCATTGACGTCTTCCGCACCCGCAATGCCGCGTTCGCGAGCGAAGCCGTTGATACCCTCGCGCAGCGATTCAGCAAGCCGCACCGCCACTTCCGGGCTGGCGTCATACCAGACGGCGGCAAACTCCTCGCCTCCGATCCGGGCGCAGAAATCATGCGGCCGGCGCATCGACAGGCTCAGCCATTCGCCGACCACATTCAGGCAGCGATCGCCGGCCGGGTGACCGTAGCGGTCGTTGTAGGTCTTGAAGTGATCGACATCGAGGACCATCACGGCGACGTTGCGCTGCTGGCGCATCGCATCGCGGACCAGGCGGCGCAGTTCGACGTCGAAATGGCGACGGTTCGGCAGGCCGGTCAGACCGTCGCGGGTGGCCAGGTATTCGAGCAGCCGGCCGCGGTACCAGCTCTGCCGCGCCGAGTACTCGAGCAGGTATGCGGAAATGGCGGCGACGACGATCAGCATCCACGCGGAGATCGCGTCGTAGACCGTCGGCAGGCCGATCAGCCAGATCTGCGACGCCGATACGCCGCACATCGTCAGCACGGCCCACGGCAGCGCCGTGCGGAAACGCAGGCGGCCCAGGATCAGCATGCCGGCAACCGTCATCGCCGGAAAATCGTGCGGCACGTTGAACTGGTTCTGGTAGCCGACCACATGCTGTGCGGTCAGGCCGATCGCGGCGATGGTGGTGGCGCCGATGGTGGCCGGTATCGACCAGCGCGCCAGCCCCGGCAGCACGGTGATCAGCAGGGCCATGGCGATCGCCGGGATCTGCACGCCGAACTGCATCAGGTGAGACACCCTCAGGAACGGCTCCGGCGCCTGCAGCAGCGTGGCGTCGTAGAGCGGCGTGGCTCCCAT
>CAYPJK010000048.1:5329-8002 GCA_964411025.1 uncultured Nevskia sp. | reverse complement strand
CCGCGACGTGCGGGCACCCTGCTCGTAGCTCGCCCGGAACTGCTGCTCCAGCGGCGCGTCGAAACGCAGGCGCAGCAGCTGGGCTTTCTGGTCCTCGTCCGGCGGCTGGGCCGGTGACGGTTCCCGGCTCACGGGCGGCCTCGCCGCGCCGGCTTCGGGCGCGGCGGTGTGAACGTCATGGCGACCACCCGGCATGGCAGGTGACGAGACCGGTAGCGCCGGCGATCAGGCCGGCGCGCAGGCGCTCGGGCAGCGGCGTCTTGACCAGCGCCGGCGAGACCAGCACGTAGACGGTTTCCGAGCGGGCCAGCAGCAGTTCCTCGCCCGCGCGGCGGAATTCGAATGCCAGCGTGAACGAGGTGGTGCCCTGATGCGGGCTGCTGACGCCGATGCTCAGCACATCGTCGAAGTGCGCTGGCGCGCGCCACTCGGTGGTCTGGCGCACCAGCTGGTAGTCGAGGCGGCCGTCGAGCAGTTCCGCGCCAAAGCCGAGCGCGCGCATGAATTCAGTCGCGGCAAGGTCGATGTAATCGCCATAGCGAGCATTGAAGACGACTTTCTGGGCATCGCACTCGCTGTAGCGGACGCGAAGCCGGTAGCGGAAGGCCGGCGACATCAGACGAGGCTGTGAGGGGCTGGGAAGTTTTGCATCCGCGACGCTAAACGCTGAAATTGTCTAACCTTGTACCGGGCCGATATGCAAGGGCCCGGTTGACGCGACCATCGCGACCAGTTCCGGGCCACCCGGCGCGGAAGAATATTCGAAGGGGGAGAACATATGAATCTTGGCATGCCATTGCGCGCGGTGGGACTGGCTGCGCTGCTGACGGCGGCGGCACCGGCTGTGGAAGCGCAGTTGGGACCGGGCGGCAACCCGCTGCAGACCGTGCGTTACGGTTGCTACTGGACCAACAGCACCGATACGACCACGAACAACACCGGCTTTCTCGACTCGACGGCGACCTACACCGTCACCACCCTGCCGCTGAATCCGGGCAACGGTGCGCGCATCGTGATCCGCGGCCGCTTCCCGAAGGTCCGCTACTTCTCGTTCCAGATCTACGACGGCTTCCGGCCGGGCAACTTCGTCGATTCGATTCCGGATTCGCTGATCACGCCGGTCGGCGGCGCCACGCCGGCCCCGAACCCGGCCGTGCTGCCGGACGCCAATGGCTACACCGCGACCTACCAGCTGCAGGTGGTGTATCGCGACCCGCCGGCCAATCCGGCCAATCGCCAGCAGAACACGCTGTACGCCGGCGCCAGCGCGCCGATCGGCGTGTTCAACAAGACGCTGCTGTACCGCACCTATCTGCCGAACACCGACAGCACCGGCCTCGGCGGCGCGGGCCTGCCGGAGCTGATCTACGCCGGCCCGGACGCCCAGATCAACCTCCGCAACACGCCGGATACCGGTGGCTGCAGGCTTGCCCAGCTGAACAACGATCTGCTGCGGGTGTTCCCGGTGCCGGGCATTGGCCAGAACCAGGCCAATGTCGCCTTCCGGCCGGTCAGCGGGCGCGGTGCCGGCGTGTTCTACCCGAACGGTGACAGCAACTACCTGCGGGCCCAGACCGGTCGGCTGTATGCGCCGCTGATCGTCGTGCGGGGCCGCCTGCCGCTGACGGCGGTGCAGCCGCCGCTGCTGGTGGCCGATCCGATGGTCCGCTACTACTCGCTGTGCCAGAACGATCTGAACACCTCGCGCAACGTCGGCTGCCTGACCGATCGCGACCTGCGCCTGCAGGCGGATGGCACGTTCACCGCCGTGATCTCGATGCCGGCCAACCGGCCGAGCCTCGCGCGTCCGGAGTTCGGCTACAACTGGCTGCCGTTCGGTGACCAGCTCAACGGCCTGACCGTGCTGCGCCAGATCCTGGCCAAGCCGGGATTCTCGGGTGACTTTGCGCGTGCCGTCGATCGTCCGGCCTTGCCGCTGACCCGCACGCTGGGCAGCTTCGCGCCGGATATCACCTACTGCGACCGGGCCACGTTCACCTCGTTTGCGCCGTCGGGTGGCGCTGCGCTGGTCGACGCCTGCCGCAAGAACTTCAGCCTGCTCGGCGGACTGCTGGGCGGTTGATCCGGCCACTGCCATCGGGCGTCTGAAGTCCCGCGGCCCCGCCCTCCTGACCGGATGGCGGGGCCGCTTGCTTTTGCCAAGGATCGGCGGTCAGCGCCGCAGCGGCTTCGACAGGCGCTGCGGATGGCGGGCGACGCCGAATCGGCGATAGAAGCCGAGCAGTTCGGCGAAGTCGGCGTCGTAATCGCCGCTCGGCATCAGCGGGGGGCCAAAGGTGATGATCTTCGCCGGGTAGTCGATCGACGCCGGCAGTACCGGCACGCCGGCCCCTTCGGCGATCCGGTAGTAGCCGCGCTTCCAGTCGTCCGCGCCGTCACGGGTGCCTTCGGGGGCGATCAGCAGCACGAAGCGCTGACGCGACGCGAACTGGTCGATGCTCTGTTCGACCACGCCCTTCGGACTGGCGCGGTTGATCGGAATGGCGCCCAGCCGGCGGAGCAGCCAGCCGAGCGGCCCCTTGAAGGCGCTGTCCTTGATCATCGTCGAGGCGTCGACGCCCAGCGCCAGCAGCGTCGCCAGGCCCAGCACGCCGTCCCAGTTGGTGGTGTGCGGCGCGCCGATCCAGACCATCTTCGGCAGGTCCGGGATCT
>CAYPJK010000048.1:411-5319 GCA_964411025.1 uncultured Nevskia sp. | reverse complement strand
TGCCCGGTGACGCGCCAGCCGAGCAGTCGCAGGAACGCCCGTCCCAGGCCACGCGACAAGGCGCCGCCACGGCGCGGCAGCTGCGCTCCGACCGCAGGGAATGAACCGCTGGCCACGCTCAGGCGACCAGCGTGCGCTTCAGCCAGGCGATCGCCTGATCGACGGCTTCCCGGCCGAGGCTCAAGGCCCCGAAGAACGTGTAAAAGCCGTGGATCGCGCCGTCGTAGCAGCGTTGTTCGACGGCCACGCCGGCTTCCGCCAGCTTCCGTGCATAGGCATTGCCTTCGTCGCGCAGCGGATCGAACTCGGCGGTGATCACCAGCGCCGGCGGCAGGCCGGCATGCGAGGCGGCCTTGATCGGACACAGCAGCGGGTTCTGCACCGCAGCCGGATCGCGGACGTAGTGCCCGAAGAACCAGTCCATGTCGGCTCGGCTCAGCAGATAGCCCTCGGCATTGGCGGTCATCGACGGGTAGGCGTCCGGATCGGCGTCAGCCACCGGGTAGACCAGCAGCTGGGCCTTCAGCGCCGGCCCACCTTCATCGCGCAGGCGCAGCGCGGTGACGGCTGCAAGGTTGCCGCCGGCGCTGTCGCCGGAGACGCCGATCCGGCGCGCGTCGCCATTGATCGCGCCGGCGTGCGCAGCGGCCCAGCGGGTGGCGGCCAGGCAGTCGTCGGAGGCGGCCGGGAACGGATGCTCCGGTGCCAGCCGGTAGTGCACCGACACCACCACCACACCGGCGCCGGCACTGGTTTCACGGCACAGCGTGTCGAAGGTGTCGAGATCGCCGATCACGAAGCCGCCACCGTGGAAGTACATCAGGATCGGAAACGGCCCCTGGCCGACCGGGGTGTAGACGCGCAGCGGAATCTCGCCGGCAGGTCCGGGCGCATGGGTGTCGTGGACGCTGGCCAGCACGGCCTGGCTCGGCGGCATCATCCGCATCAGCGCGTTGATTGCCTGCCGGCACTGAGCAGGCTGCAGCGTGTGGAAGGCGGGTGCGCCGGCGGCGGCCAGCGACTGCAGCAGGCCCTGCACCTGGGGATTGAGCGGCATGCGTGTCTCCTCGAAGAAGTTTTTTCGTTGTTCGCGGCGCCTGCGCAGCGCCGGGGCCGCGATGCTAACCCGGACCGCTGGCCGGTTCGTCACGCTGCGCCCGGGCAGCCGCCTCGGCGGCCCGGACCGCATCGCGCCAGCGTTGCAGTTCTTCGTCGTAGACGGTGAACACGCAGAGCGTGCAGCCGCTCTCGCAGCAGTCCTGGGGATTCGGCGGTTCGGGTTTCGGCGGCAAGTTCAGGTTCATTGCGAAAGTTGACGGGAGCACGCGGCGGCGCGTCAAGCGGGCGATCGAGGCAGGCGACGGGTTACGCTTGGCCCATCACTTCCGATGCGGATGCCGCCCCGATGCCCCAGCAGATCCATCACTTCGTCGTCTTCGGTGCCACCAGCTTCGTCGGCCAGATCCTGACCCGCTACCTCTACCAGCGGCACGGCGCCGGCGGTGCCGTGAAGTGGGCAATCGCCGGACGTTCGACGACCAAGCTCGACCAGCTGCGCCAGTCGCTTGGCAGCGATGGCCGCAAGCTGCCGATGATCGTCTGCGACGCCGCCGACGAAACCGCATTGCGGGAGCTGTGCGGCACCACGGGCGCCGTGGTGTCGACGGTTGGCCCGTATGCGCTGTACGGCTCGCCGCTGGTCAAGGTCTGCGCCGAAACCGGCACCGACTACTGCGACCTGACCGGCGAGGTGCAGTGGATCCAGCGGATGATCGCGGCCCACGAAGCCACCGCCAAGGCCAGCGGGGCGCGCATCATTCACTGCTGCGGCTTCGATTCGATTCCCAGCGATCTCGGCGTGCATTTCCTGCAGCGACGCGCGATCGCGACCTTCGGCACGCCTGCCCGCCGGGTCAAGCTGCGGATCAAGGCGTTTCGCGGGGGCTTTTCCGGCGGCACGGTGGCCAGCCTGATGAACCTGCTGCGGGAAGTGTCGGCCGATCCTGGGCTGCGCAAGCAGCTGGGCAATCCCTACGCGGTGGCGCCGCCAACCCACGGCCAGCGCCCGCGCCAGCCGGACGTGAAGTTCGCGCAGTTCGATCCCGACACCGGCGGCTGGGTTGCGCCGTTCGTGATGGCGGCAATCAACACCCGGATCGTCCATCGCTCCAACGGCCTGACCGATCACGCCTACGGCCTCGACTTCGCCTACGACGAGGCGATGATGACCGGCCCCGGCCTGAAGGGACGCCTGACGGCGGCCGGCGTCGCGCTCGGGCTCGGCGGCTTCATGGTCGCCGGTGCCATCGGGCCGACCCGCCACCTGCTGGAGCGCTACGTCGTGCCGAAGCCGGGCGAAGGGCCGTCGCCGAAGGAGCAGGAAGCCGGCTTCTATGACCTCCGCTTCATCGGACACACGGCAGCGGGTGACACCATCCGCACCAAGGTCACCGGCGATCGCGACCCCGGTTACGGCTCGACCGCCAAGATGCTCGGTGAGGCGATTGCCTGCCTGGCTTTCGATGTGCCGAAGGTGGAGCTGCCGGGCGGCTTCTGGACGCCGGCCACAGCGCTCGGCGACCGGCTGATCGAGCGCCTGCAGGCGCATGCCGGCCTGCGCTTCGAATCGCTCGGCTGAGCCCGCGAAGGTCGTCGCTCAGCCGTCGAACGACGGTCAGCAGGGGCAGGGTGGTGGCAAGGGGGCGCGTGGCAGCGCTGCCAGCAGCACGGCCTTGTTCAGAGCCGGGTCAGCAGCGCCGGTTCGCCGGTCAGACGCAGGTGGGCGATGTCGTTGAAGCCGGCCAGGTTCAAGCCCTTGTCGTGCAGCTGGAACTCGTGCACCGAGGCGTTGAAGATGCGCCAGTTCAAACGCAGCGCGGTGGGGTTGTCGATGCCCAGCGCCGCCTTCAGCAGCGCGGTGATGACGCCGCCCGAAGTGAACACGACCACCCGCTCGGCCCCCTGCGCTGCGCGCTGCAGGCCCGTCAGGCAACGCGCGCAGAATACGTCCCAGGTCTCGTCGACCGGCAACTCGGCTGGCAATCCGGCGGCCCATGCGCCTACCACGCGGCCGAACAGCGGGCCGAACTGCTGGGGGTCTCGCAGCGCAGCCGGTCCGGCCTCCGCCAGGGCTGGATGGTCCGCCAGCACGCGGGGCAGGTAGGCCTGCACCAGCTGGCCGTGATTGAACTCGTTGAACGCGGGATCGGTGTCCAGCGGCGGTGCTTCAGCACCGAAGCGCTGGAGTGCCTGCTCGGCCGTGCGCTGCTGGCGTTGCATCGTACCGGCTAGCGCCCGGTCGGCATGAAAGCCGCCACGCTGCCAGTGTTCACCCAGAACGACCGCCTGCCGCTCGCCGAGCGGAGACAGGCGGTCGTAATTCGAGCTACCGAACGATGCCTGGCCGTGACGGACCAGGACAATCGTGGTCATGCGGTGCCGCGAATGGCGTGACTCAGCGGACGTAGACCGGGCCGACCAGTTCGGCGCCGACCGTCTTGCCGCCCGTGTCGGCGAGGCCCGGCGAGACGATCACCGTGTAGCGGCCAGCCGCCACGCCCTTGAAGGCGATCAAGCGAGGGTTGCTGCCGTTGGTCCAGCTGCCGGCCGGCGATGCGCCCTTGGCGTCGAGCAGCTTGATCTGGCTGCCAGCGGCGGCGGCGTCAACCGCGTTATCGAACAGCAGCACGACGGCTTTTTCAGTCGACGCTTCGCCCACGTACACCAGATTCAGGTGGTCGCTGCTCGGCGCGCGCTGCCACCAGGCGCTGATCACGTCCTGGCCGTTGCCGAGCTTGCCGTTCGGCGCCTTGGACGACGCTGCTGCCGGCGTGGTGCTGGCGGCCGACTTGGCGGCCTTCGGCGCGCTGGCGACCTTCGCAGGTGCGGGCGCCGGGGCCGGGGCCGGTTCCTCGATGGCCGGTTCGGCCACTGCCTCAGGTTCGGTGGCCGGTTCCGGCTCGCTCGGGGCGGCTTCCGCGGCCGGCGCTGCGCCTTCAGCCGCGACGCGGCTGGCGACTTCGCTGGCGACGTTGGCAGCGATGCGACGTGCCTCGTCCTCGGTCAGCGCCGGGTCTTCGCTCGGCGCGGCAGCGGCCGTGCTGTCTTCAGCCGGCGCTTCTGCCGCCGGAGCGGCCGGTTCTGCGCTCGCTGCTTCGGCACCCGATTCGGCAGCGGCCGGTGCTTCGCTGGCAGCGGCTTCAGTGGCCGCAGGTTCTGCGCCGTGGCCCTTGCCGTTGCGGGGCAGCAGGAACGTCAATGCGGCATAAACGATCGCAGCAGTCACGGTAACGATGACGACAACACGACTGAAATTCATTGCAAACCCCGAGAGAAGGCAGAACGCCTGATTTATTGGTTTGGACGAGCCACAGCCGGACCCGTCTCGGTGGTGCCGGCGGAGGAGGCTGCATTGCACCCTGGGTTGCAGTGCAAAGCGGTTCCCGCCGAACTGGTGACTTTGCTGTGATGCTCGGCCCTGGAGGGTGTATGCCGAGTGCCGCATCGCGTCAGCGCATCGCCGTGTCCCTTTCGGAGGCCTTCCGCGCCAGTGTCCTGCGGGCGCTGGCTTCGGCGCTGATGGCGGCCTGTTCGGCCACGATGCGGGCCATTCGCGCGCGACGGCTGACCGGCTTCGGCGGCTGAGTGGAGTCCGTCGCCGTCAGTGCCGGCTCTGGCGCCTGCTGCGGCTTGACGGTTGCTGCCGCGATCCGCGACTGCCCAAGGAAGGCGATGGTCCCGACGGCCACGGCGAATGCCATGGCCTGCATGGTTTTCTTCGACATGATGGATCTCCCCAAGCCGCAACTGATGAGGCGCAGCATCATGGACCTGGCTGCGCGCGGTTGAACTATGCGCAGGGCGAATCCGCCGCGTCAATGAGGAATTGCCTTGTATGACCGAGACTTG
>CAYPJK010000048.1:0-401 GCA_964411025.1 uncultured Nevskia sp. | reverse complement strand
TGCCCGCCCTGTATCGCGCGTTTCGTCGATGTCGGCGGTGACCGGCGATCGCGCGCAGCCGCGAAATGCCCGCCGCAACGGGCCTGTGCTGCCATGGTCCAGTGCCGCGACGGACGACAATCCGCCTCAAAAAGAAACACTTGTTGACTGAACGCGTTTTTCCATGCGCATCCGTCTTGATGCACTGCGATAATGGCGGACGGACGACGGCAGCCCGCCGCCGGTTCGCCGCATCTTTTTTGATGGAGCAGGCATGAGCGACCGTTATCTGGATTTCACCCAATCGGCCTTCGGCAAGTCCCTGAGTGGTTTGCTGGGCCTGCCGCAACCGCCGCGCCTGCGCCGCGCCACCGGGCCCTATGCGGCACGGCCGCTCGACAGCCAGGCCGTGATGCTCGGCA
>CAYPJK010000047.1:4089-11785 GCA_964411025.1 uncultured Nevskia sp. | reverse complement strand
GTGTTGCCGTCGACCAGCCACAGCCGCTCGAGCGCGGCGGCCGCGAACGCGGCCATGGCGGGCTGGCCGCGCAGGCTTTCGATCCAGCGGGCCAGGAAGGCGGTGTCGGCCGCGGCCAGCGGCTGGCTGCGCGACAGCTGCCGACCATCACGGCGCGCCAGCCGGTCGGCATCGCGCACCGCATGGCGGGCGCGGGCCTCGGCGGCCGGATCGTCGGCGATGCCGCGCGCGATCAGCGGATACAGCCGCAGCGTCACGCCGTGCGCGTGGGCAAGCGCCAGCAGCGCCGGCACGGCGATCACCGCGCCGGGGTCGTCGCAGGCGAAATACAGCTCGAACACGGCGGCGGCCGGCAGCGGCCGCGCCCGTTGCCGGCGCGCCAGCGCCACCACCAGCCGGGGCAGCCAACGGCGCCGAAGCCGCTCCTTGATTGCCGTCATCGCCGCTGCCCTCCACCGGTTCATGCCGGGGCCGACAGTACGGGTGGCGATCGGGGTCGTCTTGCCCTTCCCGGCCAGCGTTTGGGCCGCCCGGGACAGCGGCGGCGCTCAGATCCGGTCCGGCTGGCTGCGGTATTCGCCGGGGGTGACGCCGGTCCAGCGGCGGAACGCGCGGGTGAAGCTGCTCTGGTCGGAAAAGCCGAGCCGGAACGTCACTTCGCAGACGGACGCGGCAGGCTCGCGCAGGTATTGCTGTGCCAGATCGCGGCGCAGCTCGTCGAGCAGCTGCTGATAGCTGGTGTCCTCGTCGCGCAGCCGCCGCTGCAGGGTCTTTTCCGACAGCAGCAGCGCCTGGGCGACCTCGGCCCGCGCTGGCTCGCCGGCCGGCAGCCGGCTGACCAGCAGCGCCCGCACCTTCTCGGCCAGCCGCGAGCCGTCGTGGCGGGCCAGGTATTCCATGACCACCAGATCGTTCTGCCGTGCCAGCTGCGGATTGGCCATCGGCAGCGGCCGGTCCAGCCAGTCCAGCGGCAGCGCCAGCGAGTTTTCGTCGGCCTCGAAGTCGATCGGGCAGGCGAAGTGGGCGGCGAATTCGGCGCGCATCGCGGGCGTGGCCGCGCGACGCAGGCGCAGGTGCATCGGCCGCTGGGCCGCCGGGTCGATGGCCAGCAGCAGCAGGCCCATCTTGACCGTCGAGGCCATCACCAGATCAATCGCTTCCTCGACCACCGGGGTCGCCATCCGCCATTCGACGATCTGCCGGGCTTCGCTGGCACCGCGCTCGATCCGCACCGTGACCGCATTGCTGACGATGCGCGAATAGCGCGCCGAGCGCAGCAGCGCGTCTTCGAGCGTCTGGCTGGCGAGCAGCGCCAGGCCCAGGCTGTGGAAGGTGGCCGGCTGCACGTAGGCCGCCACCTTCAGGCCCAGGCAGGGATCACCGGTCGCCGCAACCGCCAGCCGCCACAGCCGGACCATCCCCGACACCGGCACCCGGCCGTTGGGATCGCCCAGCAGCGCCGGGTCGAGCCCGGCCTCGACCAGCAGCGCGCGGCCGGGGCAGCCGCGGGCGTCGAGCGTGCGCACCAGCGCAATCGCCCAGGTATTGATGGTTGTCGCGTCCTCGCTCATCGCATCTGCATCCGTCCGGCCTTTGCGGCTCTGTCCCGCTGTGCCCAGAGTATGTCCCGCAAGGTCGAGCATCGGGGGCCGCGCTGGCCTACAACAGGCGTCCGGGAATCATCAGAGCGCGCATCACGACGCGCCGGGGGAGTGGATGGGCACGATACCGAACACGCGGTTCCCGGCCCTGCTGGCCGCTGCGCTGCTGATTGCCGCGCCGGTCGCCGCGCTGGAATTCGATCACGGCGATCTCCACGCCGAGGTCAGCGGCGTGCTCAGCACCGGCGTGGCGATCCGCACCACGGACCGCAACCTGCGCCTGCTCGGCAAGACCGACGTGCCTGGCCAGCAGCTGCTGTGCGCGGAAGACGACTGCATGTCGCTGTCCGGCAGCCCGGAGCCGAACCAGCGGCTGATCAACGCGGTCGGCGCCTACGCCGGGGTCAATTCCGACAACGGCAATCTGAATTACGACCCGTTCGATCCGGTCGCCGCGACCACCAAGTTCACGCCCACCGTGAACCTGAGCTACGGGCCGCTGAGTGCCAAGCTGCGCGGC
The DNA here is from genome assembly GCA_964411025.1 of uncultured Nevskia sp. Classification (GTDB taxonomy): domain Bacteria; phylum Pseudomonadota; class Gammaproteobacteria; order Nevskiales; family Nevskiaceae; genus Nevskia. Next base: position 9,664 of record CAYPJK010000047.1, on the reverse strand, counting down.
ATCTTCTATTACGACCCGATCAACGTCGATTTCGACGAAACCCGCACCAACACGCTCTACCAGCCGGCCCAGGTGCCGCGCCGGGACAGCCTGACCCGGCGTTTCGCCCGCGGCTACAAGTGGCGCGAGGCCCATGTCAGCCTGAGCAACGAGCACGCCAGCGTGACGCTCGGCAACCAGCTGCTGGTCTGGGGCGAGGCGACGCTGACCCAGTTCAACACGCTGAGCGCGGCCAATCCGCTCGATGCCAACGTGGTGCGGATGCCCGGCGCGCAGGTCAACGAATTCCTGCGCCCGATTCCGGCGCTCAGCGTCAGCGGCGAAGTCGGCGACGGGCTGACCGCCGAAGCCTTCTACCAGCTGCGCTGGCAACGGCTGATGCCGGACACCGTGGGCAGCTTCTTTTCCAGCAGCAACGTGCTGGGCGGCGGCCGTTTCATCATGACCGGCCTCGGCCAGTTCGCGAACGATCCGGACGGCCTCTACCGCCCGCCCGGCGCAACGCGGCTGATTTCCAGCAGCACGCGCCGGGCGCGCCTGCTCGACGAGGATTTCGGCTATCCCGGCGACCACGGTCAGTTCGGCGTGCAGTTCAAGTACTACGCGGCCGATCTCAACAGCGGCACCGAACTGGGCCTGGTGCTGATGCGCTACCACAGCCGCGTGCCGTATCTCAGCGTGTTCGCTGCCGACGCCTCGTGCACGCGGGACGGCGCGGCCGGCTCGTTCGCGGCGGCGCTGGTGGCCTGCAATGGCTTCAATGGTGCGGTCAGCCTGCCCGGCGGCCGTGAGCCGCTGCCGGTCGATACGCTGCGGCCGTTTCTCGATTACCCGGAAGGCGTGCAGCTGCTGGGCCTGAGCTTCAACACCACGGCCGGGCCGTGGTCGCTGGCTGGCGAGGCCTCCTACCGGCCGAACATGCCGCTGCAGGTGGCGGTCAGCGACGTGATCTTCGCCGGCCTGCAGCCGGCGTTTCCGGAAGCCGATATCCCGCTGCCGGCGCAGGTGCTCGGCAGCGCAGCGCCGCTGACGATCCCGGGCTCCCGCACGGCGATTCCGGATTTCCTCAGCGGCTATCGCGGCACCACCATCGGCGGCGGCGACCGGGTGCGTGGCTGGGAACGCTTCCAGGTCGGCCAGTTCTCGCTGACCGGCATCCGCCAGTACAGCATCACCGAGAACCCGTTCGGCGCGAACGCGCTGACCTGGGTCGTCGAGTTCAGCGCCACCACCATCCTCGACCGGCCACCGCTGTCGAAGCTGCAGCTGGAAGGCGCGGGCGACCGCACCCACTACGGTCCGGCTGCCGACGGCAGCGGCGATCCGGATGGCATGGCGAACTCCCTGCGCATCAATCCGACCCAGCAGGTGAAGGGCTTTGCGACGACCTGGGCCTACGGCTACCGGACCCTGGCCAGGCTCACCTACAACAACCTGATCGAAGGCGTGCAGCTGCTGCCGGCGCTGCTGCTGTTCCACGATCTGGGCGGCATTTCCTCGGCCAACACGCCGAACTTCGTGTCCGGCCGCAAGACGCTGTACGCGCTGCTCGATGTCGAGCTGAACCAGAACCTGAAGTTCAACCTGCAGTACCAGTTCTATACCGGCGGCGGCCTCTACAACGTGCTCAGTGATCGGGACAACCTGGCCGTGAGCGTCATCTACACGTTCTGAGGACCGCGCGGCCACGCGGGAACGCCGCCTTCAACGCGGCAGCAGGCGCTTCAGATCGGCCAGCGTATTCGCTTCGCGGGGCGGCTTGTCGGTGCGCCAGCGGGCGATGCGCGGGAAGCGCAGCGCCACGCCGGCCTTGTGGCGACTGCTGGCCTGGATGCCCTCGAAGGCGATCTCGAACACCTGCCCGGCCTCGGCACTGGCTTCGACACTGCGCACCGGGCCGAACTTCTCGCGCGTGTGCTTCTTGATCCAGCTGTCCATCCGGGTCAGCTCGGCATCGGTCAGCCCCGAATAGGCCTTGGCCACCGGCAGCAGCAGGCCCTCGCCGGGATTCGGGCCTTCCCAGACCGCCAGCGTGTAGTCGGTGTAGAGATTGGCGCGGCGGCCGTGACCGGCCTGGGCGTAGAGCAGCACGCAGTCGATGCTCATCGCTTCGAGCTTCCACTTCCACCAGGCGCCGCGCCGGCGGCCGGCCTGATAAATGGAGTCGAGCCGTTTCAGCATCAGACCTTCGACACCGCGCTCGCGGGCTTCGGCGCGGGAGGTCGCCAAGGCTTCCCAGCTGTCGGCGATCACCGCGTCCGACAGCTTCAGCCGCGACTCGGCCGTGTCGGCGACGACCGCTTCGAGTTGCGCGCGCCGCTCGGCCAGCGGCCGGCTGCGCCAGTCCGCGTGCTGCCACTCGATCAGGTCGTAGGCGAAGAAAGCCACCGGCGCCTCGGCCAGCAGCTTCCTGCCGACGGTCTTGCGGCCGATGCGGGTCTGCAGCTTCGCGAACGGCAGCACCACGCGACCGTCGTGGGCCAGGATCTCGCCGTCGAGCACGGTGCCGTCCGGCAATCGCGCCGCCGCCGCCTCGATCTCCGGGAAGCGGCCGTTCAGCAGTTCCTCGCCGCGCGACCACAGGAAGGTCTGCCCGGCGCGACGGATCAGCTGGCCGCGAATGCCGTCCCACTTCCATTCGGCCAGCCAGTCGCCGACCGGCCCGAGCCCGGACGGCAGGCCGGCTTCCCAGACCGCATCGGCAGCGTCCTCGATCGGGCTGGCGAGGCAGAACGGGTAGGGCTGCGAGGGATGGGCCTCGGCGCTGCCAGGGGTCAGCAGCGCGGCGAAGGCGGCGGCCGAGGGCTGCCAGTCGCCCATGAACCGCTGCGCGATCAGCGTCTCATCGAGACCGGCATGCAGTGCCAGCGCCCGCGCCGCGAGGCCGCTGGACACGCCGACCCGCAGCGCACCGGTCAGCAGCTTGTTGAACAGGAAGCATTCGTCGAGCGGCAGCCGGGCCCAGACATCCAGCAGCGCCGCGCGCTGCGCCTCGACATCCTGCTCGCGCAGCGCCAGCAGCCAGGCGACCCCTTCGGCCAGCCCGCGCTCGATCATCGGCTGCGGGCGCTCGGCGCGGTCGAGCAGCAGCGCCAGCGTTTCGGCGAGGTCGCCGACGTGGGCGTAGCACTCCTCGACGATGACCGGCGCCAAGCCGGTCGCGTCGCTGATCCAGGCGCGCAGCAGCGTCGGCGCGATCAGCCGCTTGAGCCGCTGGCCGGTCAGGAAGTACAGCCCCCAGGCGGCATCGGCGGCCGGTGCCTCGGCGAAATAGGCGCGCATCGCCTCGACCTTTGCCGAGGTGGCGCGGCTGTCGTCGAGCCGGGCGTACAGCGCGGCAAAGCGTTTCATCGGTGCGCCTGCGCAGCGTCAGTCGTCGCCGAAGCGCGGCAGGCCGTCATCGCCGCTCAGGTCCCAGTCGGCCTTGGCGCTCAGCAGGTAGTGATAGTCCGGCGTGCGGCCGGCCGGGGCATCGAGCGAGCCGAGGCGGATGCGGACCAGATCCGGATAGCCCGCCGATTCGCTGTAGACCGGCGAGCCGCAGTTGCCGCAGAACCAGCGCTGCTTGCCGGGGCTCGATGCATAGGCCTTCAGCGCCTCGGCACCGGCCAGCAGCCGGAACTCGCTGCGCGGCACCGGCGCATTGGCCGCGAATGCGGTGCCCGACGCCTTTCGGCACATCTGGCAATGGCACAGGCCAATGCGCGAAACGGGCTGATCGAACTGGTAGCGGATGGTTCCGCAGAGGCAGGAGCCGGTGGGCATGGGTGCTCGATGCAAGCGTGCGGTGATGGGGAAAAGCGCAGGTCGGCGTCAACCAGCGGCCATGCTGTCGACCGCCTCGGCCTCGCCGTCTGCTGCGGCACCGCCTTCGCCCTCGAACTTCGTCGCCAGCATCGCGGCCTCGATGCCGCGCGCTTCGAGGTGCGCGATCAGTGCGTCGCCGTGGCCGTGGGTGACCAGCACGCGCTTCGCGCCGGTGTCGTCGATGGTGGCCAGCAGCGAGTCCCAGTCGGCGTGGTCGGACAGCACGAAGCCGCGGTCGTAGGCGAGCCGGCGCTTGCCGCCGCGGACGCGCATCCAGCCGCTGGCAAAGCCGGTCGTGCAGGGATGGAAGCGCTTCATCCACGGCGTGCCGCTGGCGCCGGGCGGAGCCAGCACCAGCCGGCCGGCGAACGACGTGCCCTTGGGCACGTTGGCGACCGCTTCGGTCGGCAGCATGCGGATGCCGGCGGCGCGATAGGCCTTGATCAGCCCCGGCATCGCGCCGTGCACGTAGACGGTTTCATCGGTGAACGCGGTCAGTTCCGAAAGCACCCGCTGCGCCTTGCCGAGCGAGTAGCAGAACAGCACGGCGCTCTGGCCATCGCGCTTGGCGGCCTGCCACCAGTCGAAGATCTCGGCGGCGACTTCGCGGGTGTCGGTCCAGCGGTAGATCGGCAGCGCGAACGTGGCTTCGGTGATCCAGGTATCGCAGGCGAATGGCTCGAAGGCGTCGCAGCTGGGATCGCGATCGCGCTTGAAATCGCCGGACACGCCCCAGACCCGGCCGTCGTCGTGGGCGATGCGCACCTGCGCAGAGCCGAGGATGTGACCGGCCGAGTGCAGCGACACGGTCACTGCGCCGAAGCGCACCGTTTCCCCATAGGCCAGCGGCGTGATCTGCGCCTGCTTGCCGAGCCGTTCGCGCAGCAGCGCGTGGCCGCGCGCCGCCGCCCAGTACTGCTGGCTGCCGCTGCGGGCGTGATCGGCATGGGCATGTGTGATCACCGCACGCGGCACACTGCGCCAGGGGTCGATGTGGAAATCGCCGTGCGGGCAGTACAGCCCTTCCGGCCGCACCACGACCAGGTCGTCGGGCTTCATGGGTGAGCGGGTATCTGGGCTTCGATGATCGTCAGCAGGCGCTTCAAGGCGCCGCGATTGCCGGCAACGGCGGCGGCACCGGCATCGCCCATCGCGAGACGGCGCTCGGGCTGGGCGAGCAGCACGGCCAGTTCCTCGGCGAGCTGCGCGGCATCGGCGACCTCGACGGCCGCCTGCCGCTCCAGCAGCAGTTCGCGGGCAGCGACGAAGTTGTGCATCTGCGGGCCGAACAGCACCGGCAGGCCGAGCGCAGCCGGTTCCAGCACGTTGTGACCGCCGACCGGCACCAGGCTGCCGCCGACGAAGGCGACATCGGCCATCGCCAGGTACAGAAACATCTCGCCCATGCTGTCGCCGAGGAAGACCTGGGTGTCCCGCAGATCCGGCGTGTGGCCGGACTTGTCGAGCGCGGCCAGCCGCGAGCGGCGTTCGCCGGCCAGGCCCGCCTCGGCGATCCGCGACCACACCGCGTCGAAGCGCTGCGGATGGCGCGGCACCAGCAGCAGCAGCGCATCCGGCAGCAGTTCCAGCAGGGCGGCATGGGCCGCGAGCGCGGCGGCCTCTTCGCCATCGTGGGTCGAGGCGGCGATCCACACCGGCCGTACGCCGAAGCGGGCGCGCAGGTGGCGGCCGTCGTCGATCGCGGCATCGGGCAGGGCCAGGTCGAACTTCAGGTTGCCGATCACGCCGACCCGCTCGCGCCGGCCGC
>CAYPJK010000047.1:3605-4079 GCA_964411025.1 uncultured Nevskia sp. | reverse complement strand
CGTGCGGAAGCGGGCAGCATCGGCCTTCGACTGGGCGGCGACCATCGTCACGTCGGCCAGCGTGCGGCGGGTGAAGCCACGCACCCGGCCGTAGCCCCGGAAGCTGCGCGGCGACAGCCGGGCGTTGGCAATGGTCAGCGGGATGCCGCGCGCGGCGCAGGCGCGGAACAGGTTCGGCCACAGCTCGGTTTCCATCACCACCAGGCGCGCCGGCCGCACGCGGCCGAGGAAGCGGGCGACGACATCCGGCAGGTCGTAGGGCGCATAGCTGTGCAGCACCCGGTCACCGAAGGCGGCGACCACGCGCGCCGAGCCGGTCGGCGTCGTGCTGGTGACCCAGACGCGGCGTTCGCCGAAGCGGGTGATCAGCGCTTCGATCAGCGGCTGCGCCGCCAGCGCCTCGCCGACCGACACCGCATGCACCCAGACCGCCACGCCATGGCCGGTCACCGGCGGCACGAAGCCGAAGCGCTC
>CAYPJK010000047.1:0-3595 GCA_964411025.1 uncultured Nevskia sp. | reverse complement strand
TGTGTGCTTCTTCCGGCGTGAGGCGGTGTTCGAGATCCGACCGCGGTAGCCGGCCAGCTGGCGGCTCTTCCACAGCAGGCGCAGCAGCGCCAACGGAGCCGCGAGGTAGAGCAGGACGGTATAGAGCAGGCGCACGCGGCGAAGGATGCGGGGGCTTGAAGGACCACGCAACGATAAACTTCGGCGATGAGCACTCCTCCCGAAACGCCGGCCCTGCCGCGCGCGCTGCTGCATCCGCGCTGGTGGCTGGCCTGGCTGCTGCTCGGCATGGGTCGCGCGCTGTGCGGGCTGCCGGTCAGCTGGCTGCTGGCGCTCGGTTCCGGGCTGGGCTGGCTGGTCTGGCGGCTGCTGCCGAGCCGGCGACGGATCGTCCGCATCAACCTGCGGCTGTGCTTTCCGCAGCTTGACGAGCCGACCATCGTGCGATGGGTCGAAGCGCATTTCCGGGCGCTCGGCATGGGGCTGTTCGAAGCGCTGCTGGCCTGGCTGGCCCCGGACGACAAGCTGCGCGGACGGATCGAGGTGCACGGCATCGAGCATCTCGATGCCGCCCAGGCCGATGGTTCCGGCGTGCTGCTGCTGACCGGCCACTTCACCCAGCTGGAGATGGCGGCGCGCGGCCTGTGCCTGGAAAAGCGGCCGTTTCATGCCATGTACCGGCCGGCCGACAACGCCTTCGTCGACTGGTGGATGCACCGCTGGCGCGCCGAACGCTCGGGCCTGCCGGCGCTGCCGAAGGATGATCTGAAGGGCCTGCTGCGGGCACTGCGCAGCGGCCACGCGATCTGGTACGGGCCGGACCAGACGCTGGAAGTGCCGGGCGCGATCTTCGTGCCGTTCTTCGGCGTGCCGACCCTGACGCTGACCGCCACCGCCAAGCTGGCCACGATGGGCCGCGCGAAGGTGGTGCCGTTCTTCGGCGAGCGCCGCGACGGCCGCTACATCGTCACCGTGCAGCCGGCGCTGGAAAATTTCCCGAGCGGCGACGACGCGGCCGATGCGCGGCGCATCAATGCGCTGATCGAGGACGCGGTGCTGAAGTGCCCGGAGCAGTACTTCTGGACGCATCGCCGTTTCAAGCACCGGCCGCCCGGTGCCGAGGACGTCTACCGCCGGGCCTAGTGCCGGGCCTGGTGCCGGTCGCGACCCGCGCTAGGAATCCGGCTGCTTCGCTTCCAGCTCGGCTTCGTACAGGAAGGCCTGCTTGGCGAACGACGAGTAGCCCCCGACCATCGCGATCAGCACCCCGCGCCAGCCATCGCGCCAGCCGGATTTCAGCAGCACATCGCGGAACACCCGGAACAGTGCGCCGCCGACCATGCGCCAGCCGTTGAAGCGCTTGCCGCGTGAATAGGCAATGCCGGCGCTGGTGCGGGCGTAGCCCAGCGTCTTGGTCAGGTGCTCGGAGAGATTGCGGAAGCTGTAGTGCAGCAGGTCGCCCTTGACGCGCAGCGTGCTGCCGTCCACCTCGCAGTAGCCGTGCGGCTCCTCGCCGACCCAGCGGCCGCGCCCGCGGCGATACAGCCGCAGCCGCCATTCCGGGTACCAGACATGCCAGATCCAGGCGCCGAGGTAGAACGTGCGGCGCGAGAACGCGATGCCCGCATGCGGCGATTCGCCGTGGCCGAGGGCGGCGATCAGCGCAGCGCGCAGTTCGGGGCTGACTTCCTCGTCGGCGTCCAGTGCCAGCACCCAGGGCTGCGTGCAGTGCTGTTCGCCGAAGCGGCGCTGGGCGTTGAAACCGCGCCAGGGGTTGAACACGAATTTCGCGCCGAAGCCTGCCGCGATCTCGGCCGTGCGGTCGGTGGAGCCGGAATCGACGACGACGATCTCATGGGCGATGTCGGCGACGGCGGCGAGGCAGCGGCCGAGGTTGCGCTCCTCGTTCAGCGTGATGACGGTGACGGCGATCGGCAGGCGCATGGTTCGGATGCTCGTTCGGTTCAGGCCAGCAGCGCCGGCAGACGGTCGATGACGCGCTCGGCGGTGACCGTCAGCGGCCGCGAACGGTCGATGCTGGTCGGCGTCGGCGCGTTGCACAGCCAGTGCTGGTTTCGGCCGAAGGCGCCGGTGATCTGCGGCAGCGTCGGGCCGTACAGCGACAGCCCCGGCGTGCCGAGCGCGGCCGCGAGGTGCATCAGCCCGGTGTCGACGCCAACCACCACCCGGGCGTGGGCGATCCAGCCGGCGAGGGCGCTCAGGCCGAGCTTCGGCAGCACGCGGGCGTTCGGACTGGCGGCGGCGATCGCATCGGCATCGGCGCGTTCGGATTCGCTGCCCCAGGGCAGCACCACGGCAATGCCGCGACCGTCGAACCAGCGCGCCAGCTGCTGCCAGTGCGCGATTGGCCAGCGCTTGGTCGGCCAGGTGGTGCCATGCAGGAACAGCACGTACGGCGTGGCGATGTCCGGGGCCGCGAAACGCGTGCGTTCGAGGCCGGCCGCCGGCGGCTGGTCGAGATCGGCCGGTAGCGGATAACCGAGCGCGGCCGCGAACAGCCGGCGCGTGCGGGTGATCGCATGCTCGCCGCCGTGCGGCGGCACCGCGTGGCGGCGGTTGTAGAACAGCGCGGCCAGCGGCTCGCGGGCGGAACGCCAGTCCGGCCCGGCCACCGGGCCGTCGGCGCGGCGGGCCAGGAAGGCGCTCTTGACGAGGCCCTGGGCATCGAGCACGAGGTCGTAGCGGGTTTGCCGGAGCTGCTCGCGGAAGCGCGCCCAATCGCCGTTCCGGACCGTCGCCAGCGGCGCCTTGCGCCAGCGCCGGACATCGGACGCGATCACCCGCCGCACCGCCGGATGCCAGCCGGGAATCTCGGCGAACGGCCGCTCGGCCAGCCAGTCGGCCTTCAGGCAGGGAATCGCCTGCGCCGCATCGTTCAGCGCCGGCAGCGTGTGGATCAGATCGCCGAGCGAGGTGGTCTTGACGATGAGCAACTGCATATCGTTATGAGTGATTCATACGCCCGCGCGGGCGGCGAGCGGGCAGCGTCAACTGGTATATTTCCCGCGCATTTGCACGTCCGGAGCGGGTCCGCTCAGCCGGTGGCATGCATCTTGGCATCACAGCCGGCCGGGCTGTCATCATCTTCCCATCTTCACTATCTGGCGTATCCAAGGAGCCCGCGTGAACCGGACTTTTCGTCACAGCGCAGCATGCATGATGTTGTCGGCATTCGCGGCCGCCTTCACGGCACAGGCGGCGTCGCCGGTCGATGAGGCCCAGGCGCTGCTGAAGCAGGGCGATCTCGATGGCGCGCTGAAGCGCGTCGACCGCTTCCTGTCCGGCAATCCGCAGGACGCCGAAGGCCGCTTCACGCGCGCACTGATCCTGGTCAAGCAGAGCAAGATGGCCGATGCCATCAAGGCCTTCACCGACCTGACCCGCGACTACCCGCAGCTGCCCGAGCCGTACAACAACCTGGCGGTGCTGTACGCGCAGGCCGGTGACTACAACAAGGCGCGCGACGCGCTGGAAGCGGCGCTCAACACCAATCCCTCGTACGCCACCGCCCACGAGAATCTCGGCGACATCTACGCGGCGTTGGCCGGCGCGGCCTACAACCGGGCGCTGGCGCTGGATTCCACCAATGCGACGA
>CAYPJK010000046.1:0-11787 GCA_964411025.1 uncultured Nevskia sp. | reverse complement strand
CCGGCTGGCGGCGCAACAGCAGCAGGATCGACAGCAGGCCGGTCAGCCCGGAAAACAGGATCGGGGCGGCGAACAGCCAGAAGCCGAACCGGGTCAGCGAATCGAAGGTGCTGACGGCGAACTGGAAATCGCGGACCCGCAGCTCCGGCGCGGCGATGGCGAACACCGCGTACAGCGCACCCGACAGCTGGCCGAGACGCAGCATCCAGTCGCCCCCGCGGGTGTCGAGCGTGCCGGCCGGCACCGTGCGCCGGACCCGCAGCAGCCATTCGAGCACCAGGATCGTCGCCATCGCTTCTGGCACCGCCAGCCAGCCGCTGAACGCGGCATCGGCCGATCCGAGCACGCGGTAGCTGCCGTTGACGAAGATCGCCACGCCGATCATCGCCAGCGTGGCCGACAGCGCCCGCGAGGTCGGCGATTCCCGGTCGGCGGAAATGAACGCCAGCGCCATGCCGAGCGCGACCAGCGACACCAGTACCTGGGGGATCAGAGCATCCATGGCCGGGATGATAAAGCGCGCCCGCGCCGCTCATCGGGCGGGCGATACCGCTGGAATCGGCGTTTGCCGCCGCCCTGCCCGCTTGTTCCGACACCGGCGCCGGTCATCGGCGGAACCCGGCGGACGCCCCGCGGCTGACCAGAATCGCGTCCATCACTACGGGACGCCATGAACGGATCGATCGACACTTCGCTGGTTTTAGCCACCTACTGCTCGGCAGTGGTGGCGACCGGCAGTGCGCTGGGTCTGGCCAAGCTGACCGGCGCGCTCGAAGGCCCGCGCCGGCCGCTCGGCTACGGCCTGTCGGCGATGGCGCTGGGCACCGGGCTGTGGACGCTGCACCACGTTGGCAGCCGCGCCGCCGGCCTGCACAGCGCCGTCGATGCTGCACCGGCAATGGCGCTGATGTCGTGGCTGGCGACGGTCGCGGTGGCGCTGCTGGCGCTGCACATGATCGTTCGCAGCGGCCTGCGCCTGCGCTGGCTGCCGACGGTCGGCATCGCGCTGCCGGTTGGCGCGCTGCTGACCACGCTGCAGCAGGCCGGCATCGCCGCCAGCGACGCAGCACCGGTCGGCCCGAATGCCGACAACGGCGTGTTCGGCGCTGCCCTCGGTGCCGCGCTGATGCTGGCCACGCTGGGCACCCTGCTGGCCGATCGCCAGTGGACGGCCGTGCGGGTGGCCCGCGAACGCGAGCGCCGCGAGGTGCAGCGCATCCACCGCCTCGCCTATTACGACGAAGTCACCGGTCTTCCGAACCGCAGCCTGTTCACCGAAAAGCTGCTGCGCCAGCTGGTCGACGCCGGCAGCCGCGACACCGCACCGTTCGGGCTGATCTATGCCGAACTGCGCGACTACCGCCAGCTGCTGCAGCGCTTCGGCGACGAACGCATGCACGCCGTGCTGCGGGCGCTGACCGACCGACTGGGCGCCGATCTGGCCCCTGGCGATCTGCTGGCGCGACTCTCGAGCGACGGCCTGATCCTGTTCGTCCGCGAACAGGGCGACCGCGACACCGCCGCCGCCACATCCCGGCTGTGCGCGCTGCTGAGCACGCCGATCGTCGAATCCGGCGACAGCTTCCGCTTCACCTGGGGCATCGGCCACAGCCGCTACCCCGAACACGGCCAGTCGACCCAGGCGCTGATCCGCGCGGCCACCGCCGTGCAGCGCCAGATCGGAACCGAAGCGCCGGCACTGGCTTCCTCCACTCGCCCGAGGCTGGCGCTGGCGTCCTGATTTTCGTTGTCCTGTGTTTCTCCCTGACCCTGAGCCTTGGGCCGCGACGAGCTAAACCTCTCGCGGCCTCTTTTTTGGCCCGCCGCTTTCCGCCTGCCGCTCGGCCTTGTCGGCCGCCTGCGCGTCGGCTTCAAACAGCTGCTCGAGCTCCCGGGAGAAATCCTTGGCAGTCTGGATCAGCGCCTTCTCGTCGCGGTAGATCGCGTGCTGCTTCATCAGCGTGTCCTGGTCGAAGCGGCGGAAGCGATCAAGCTCGCGAGCGATCTGCTCCTCCGGCTCGCCGAGCGCGCGCAGCAGATCACCGGTGATTTCGAGGCTGGAGGCATAGGCGCGACGGACAATGTCGGAGATGCCGAGGTCCATCAGCCGCATCGCGTGGTTGCGGTCGCGGGCGCAGGCGAATATGCGCAGGTTCGGGAAGTGCCGGCGCACCACCTCGGCCACGCGGAGGCTCTGCTCGACATCGGCGATCGCCAGCACAAAGAAGCGCGCCTTGTCGGCCTTTGCCGCGCGTAACACTTCGACCCGGCCGGCGTCGCTGTAGAAGATGGTGTTGCCGAACTGGCGCACGAAGTCGACCTGCTTGGCGTCGCGCTCCAGCACCGTGTACGGAATCTTCTTGACCCGCAGCATGCGGCCGACGATCTGTCCGAACGGCCCGAAGCCCGCCAAGATCACGTCGTGCTCCGGCACGTCGATGACGTCATAGGCCGGGGCGTCGCGGTGCGCGCGGCGGAAGCGCGCGACCAGCGCGTACAGCGGCGGTGTGGCGATCATCGAGGCGGTGACGATGACGATCAGCAGATCCTTCATGTCGGCCGCCATGATGCCGCCGGCCGCCGCGATGCCGAGCAGCACGAAGGCAAATTCACCACCCTGCGGCAGCGCGAACGCCAGCGAGCGCGACGATTCCGCAGGCAGGCCGGAGACGCGGCCGATGAGGTACAGGATCAGCGCCTTGACGCCGATCAGCACGGCCACCGCAACAGCGATCTGCAGCGGCTGGTCGATCGCCAGCGCCAGCTTCGCCGACATGCCGACGGCGATGAAGAACAGGCCGAGCAGCAGGCCCTTGAATGGTTCGATGTCGGCCTGCAGCTCGTGGCGGTACTCGGAATCGGCCAGCAGCACACCGGCCAGGAAGGCACCGAGCGACATCGACAGGCCCACCGCTTCCATTGCCAGCGCGGTGCCGGCCACCGTCAGCAGCGCGGCCGCCGTGAACAGCTCCGGCATGTCGATCGAGGCCAGCCGCCGGAATACCGGTCGCAGCAGATAGCGCCCGCCGAGCACCACCAGCACCAGCGCAACCACCGCCTTGGCCGGTCCGACCCAGCCGCCGTCGCCTTCGTGCCCCGGCGTCGGCGCACCGAGAAACGGCAGCAGCGCCAGGAACGGAATCACGGCCAGATCCTGGAACAGCAGGATCGCGAACGCCGCGCGGCCGTGGTGGTCCGCCAGCTCCTTGCGCTCGGCCAGCATCTGCAGCACGAAGGCGGTCGACGACATCGCCAGCGCGAAGCCGGCGACCAGTGCCGCGACCGGCGGCAGGCCGGCCGCAAGCGCGATGCCGGACAGCGCAGCGGTGGTCAGCATCACCTGCGCGCCGCCCAGTCCGAAGACGTGGCTGCGCAGCAGCCAGAGCCGGGAAATCTGCAGTTCCAGGCCGATCACGAACATCAGCAGCACGACACCGAATTCGGAGGCGTGCAGCACCCGCTCGACGTCGTCGATCAGGCCCAGCCCGCTGGGACCGATCAGCATGCCGGCGAACAGGTAGCCGAGCACGGCACCGAGACCGAAACGCTTGAACAGGGGCACGGCGACAACCGCCGAGGCGAGGAACAGCACGGTTTCGGTCAGCATCTGGCGATCGGCGGTGGCCCTGCGGAACGGGGCGGATATCGGCTATCGTCAGGCTTCACCCTGAACGACAAGGACGCGCGATGCAGCTTCGCGGCGGCTGGATTTCGTGGTTCATCATAGCCTGCGCGCCGGCCGCGCTTGCCGAGACCGGGACCACCGGAGGCTCCGCGCCGGTCACCGACACCGCCGTCGCCGAACCGGCCAGCGAACCCGTGATCCAGACCGAGCCGCCGCCGAAAGACGCGCCGTGGAGCATCGCCACCGATCTGGAAAGCTTCTCGCTGACCGCCGATGCCCGCGGCCTGTCGCTGCACAAGCCGATGTACCTGCTGCCGGCGACCTACTCCGGCCGCTACCCCGGCGAGGACAGCGAGGTGCTGTTCTCGATCTCGCTGAAATTTCGGGTCTACCGGACGCTGCCGCTGTACTTCGGCTACTCGCAGAAGTCCTACTTCCAGGCCTTCAACGGCTCCGATTCCAAGCCGTTCCGCGACAACAACTTCAACCCGGAAGTGTTCTTCCGGCTGAAACCCAAGAAGCCGGAGAAGTGGTTCAACCTGGCGGCCGATGTCGGCATCGAGCATGAATCCAACGGCCGCTCGCTGCCCGATTCGCGCAGCTGGAACCGCCTGTACCTCACGCCGTACTGGCAGACCGGCCGGACCTTGGTCTGGTGGAAATGGTGGTGGCGGATTCCGGAAGACCAGAAGCGCCCGGCCACCGATCCGAAGCGCGACGACAATCCGGACATCCAGGACTACCTCGGCTACTCAGAACTCAAGATCCAGCGGCAGCTGTTCGACCACCACCAGATCTCGACGACCTTCCGCCTGAACCCGACCACCGGGCGCGGCAGCGCCGGGCTGCTGTACACGGTGCCCGGCCCGGGCGACGGCTTCTTCTGGACCTTCTACGCATTCAACGGCTACGGCGAAAGCCTGCTCGACTACGACCGTTCGGTGACCCGCGTCGGGCTCGGCATTTCGGTGGCGCGCTGAGCGCACCACGCGCGATTCCACCGGCCAGCAGCCGTGATTCAGGCCGGCTTGAAGGCCTGCCGGCCGATGATCAGCAGCGCGATCATCGCCAGCGCTCCGAACCTGTTGGCGCCCTGGCCGAGCACCGGGTCGACCACGGCCTGCACATCGCCCGCTGCGGTCGATCGAACGGCGCATGAGCCGGCTCGTGGGCGAACATCCGCTCCAACGGCCCCTCGCCGGTGCAGACCACGGTGCCGTCGTGGCGGACGCTGATCGCCGACATCTCGTCGGCGCGGATGTCGCGGTCCTCGATGTGGCCGCCGCGATCGAGGAAGTCTTCCTGCAGCCGAGGCTGGTCGATCCGCTAGTCGATCGCCCGGCTCGGCGCGTGGAGTTCGCAGTCGCCCTTCAGCGCCGTCGGCCCGGGCTTTCTCCTCACTTTTTATTGGTCTGGTGAATAACGCGTATCGGATTCGGCGCAGCGAGGAATCGGTCCGAAAGCACGATAATCGGACAGATACCTATTCTTTGATGGACTGAATCAGGGCGGCCGTCGAACGCGATCCAGTTGCGTCCGACACCCTGCAGCGCCGACATCGGGTGGGCCCGCGACATCGTTGCACCCCACCACCAGAGTCTGCGCGTGCACGGTCCCACCGGCTCAGCAGCAGACCGCCCCACGTGCACCAGGAGCGATACATGAGACGTCTGCGCTATGACCGCGGCTACTCGCGGCGCAAGTTCCTCGCCGATGCCGCCAGCGGCGTGCTGTCGACCGGCGTGCTGATGCCACTGGCCGAGGCGATCGCCGCCACCGGCGAGATCAATAAGGCTTATCCCGAGGAACTGCTGTCGATTGAGGGCTACACCAAGGGCAAGCTCAAGACCGGCGACACCATCGACGCGTCCAATGTCGAGCTGGTCAAGGACCTGCTGGAACCGGTGCGCTACGAGCAGATCCTCACGCAGGGCCGCAAGCTCAAGCTGGGCAAGACCACCACTGATGTCATGCGGCTGTCGCCGTGGGAGTACATCGAGGCGACGCTGCGCAACACCGGCAAGGCCGG
Organism: uncultured Nevskia sp.; assembly: GCA_964411025.1. GTDB lineage: Bacteria > Pseudomonadota > Gammaproteobacteria > Nevskiales > Nevskiaceae > Nevskia. The sequence continues at coordinate 6,133 of CAYPJK010000046.1, read as the reverse complement.
CTTCGACGCCAAGGGCAATGTCATCGACAAGGCGACGGGCGGGCCGTGGATCGGCGGCAATCCGTTCCCCGATCCGAAGGATGCGATCCAACTGTTCGCCGCACAGACGCTGAACTGGGGCCGCCATGACGCTTCGTTCTATGCCATGCAGCTGGCCAACATCAACAGCGACGGCGCCGATCGCTTCAAGTACTCCGGCGGCTGGGCCGAGATGTCGCCGATTGCCCGGGTCAGCATGGAGCCGAAGCCGTACTGGCCGGAGCACAAGGACAAGCTGCGCTTCCAGTCGGTGTTCTTCAACGAGCCCAAGCAGTTCCGCGGCACCTCGTTCCTGAACATCTGGGACTACGACCACAGCACCTTGCCGTCGCTGTACGGCTACGTTCCAGAGTTCCGCCGCGTGCGCCAGTTCCCGACCGACCAGCGCTTCGAGCCGCTGGTGCCGGGCCTGACACTGTTCTTGTCCGATGCCTGGGCGGCCGGTGATCCGCTGTACTCCTGGGGCAATTACAAGATCGTCGGCCGCGGCCCGTTTCTGGCCGGCCTCGACGACAACTGGGCGGCTGACCATCCGAACTGGGAACATGCCACCCACGGCGGCCCGAAGGGCAAGACCTTCTGGGACACCACCGTGCAGCTGGTTCCGGAGGCGATCATGGTCGAAGCCGAGCCGCTGAAATTCCCGCGCGCACCGATTTCCAAGAAGCGCGTCTGGTTCGACGCCCGCAACCAGGTGGTGATCGGCATGGTCACCTACGACCGCAACGGTAAGCCATATCGTTCGTTCGACGGGGCATACTCGTTGTACGACAACGGCAGCAAGAAATTCATGGACGGCAAACACCCCTACTGGAGCTGGTGCCAGGTCACCGCCTCGGATATTCAGACCAACAGCGTCACCCGCCTGCAGCAGGTACGCGCGGTCGAGAGCGTCCACCTCAGCGGCGCCAATGATCCGCGGATGTATGACCGCTACCTGACTCAGGCGGCTCTGTCGCATCTCGGCGCTTCCTGAGCATACCGCCGGCGTCGTGGACAGCACCAAGGCGTATCAGGTCTTCGTCCGTGCCGTGGAGGTCGGCAGCTTTTCGGCGGTGGCGCGCGAAATGGGCACCACCCAGTCGTCGATCAGCAAAATCATCGCCAGCCTCGAATCCAGCCTCGGCGTCCAGCTGTTCGCCCGTACAACACGCAAGCTGCACCCGACCGACGAGGCGCTGCAGCTGTACGAGCATGCGCGCCAACTGCTCGATACCGTCGACACGCTGACCTCAGCCTCGCGCAAGACCCAAAAAGCCGAAGCTAGCGGCCTGCTGCGACTGACCATCCCGCATTCCTATGGCCGGCGCCGTTTGATGCCGTTGCTTGCGCAGTTCATCGAGCGCTATCCGAAGGTCAAGCTGGACATCGTCATGAAAGACGACATCGTCGACCTGATCGGCGAGGGTCTGGAGTTGGGCGTGCGGATTGGCACGCTGCCATCGAACACGCTGATTGCCCGCTCTCAGGGCATCGTCGAATACACCACCGTCGCCACCGCCCGCTATCTGGAGCGGCACGGGCGGCCGGAATCGCCGCTCGATCTGGCCCAGCACGGCTGCATCGTGTCCGGCACCCATAACCGCTGGCACTTCGAATCCGAGCACGGCCGGCACAGCGTCGAGGTGTCTGGTCCGATCCGGATCAATGATGCTGAGTCCATCCTGCAAGCGGTGCAGGCCGATCTCGGCATCGCCCAGATTCCAGACTGGATCATACGCAGCGATTTTGCGGCGCACGGCCTGGTGCCGCTGCTCGATGACTACTACCCGATCCCGCAGCCGGTCAGTATCGTCTACCCTCAGACCCGCTTCCTGACCCAGCGCGCCCGCAGCCTGATCGACTTCCTGGTCGCCGAGAAGCGCAACGGCTGAATGCCTGCGGCGCGGCAGCGAAGCCCGCGCCGCGATCGCATCAGATCAGGCCAGCAGCACCGTGATCACCTTTTCCTCTGTATAGGCCTGCACGCCCGACAGCCCGCATTCGCGGCCGACGCCGCTGTAACCAACACCGCCCCAGGGCAGGCGCGCGTCGATCGGCGCCCAGCAGTTGATGCCGACTGCGCCGGCCCGCACCGACTGCGCCACCCGATGCGCCCGCGCGACGTCGCCGGTCCAAACGGTTGCCGCCAGTCCATAGCGGGAGTCATTAGCGATCCGGATCGCGTCTTCCTCGGTATCGAACGGGATGATTGTCGCCACCGGGCCAAAGATCTCGTCACGGGCGATGCTCATGGCGTTGCTGGCGTCGGCGAACACTGTCGGATTAACGAACCAGCCCTTGTCATGCTGCGACTCGCCGCCGGCAAGCAGCGTCGCACCTTCCGCGATACCGGCGCGGATGTAGCGATTGACGCGCTCGAACTGGCCCTGCTTGGCTACCGGGCCGCTTGGCACGCCGGCCGCCGCTTCTGCCAGCTGCGCTGCAAACGTACTCGCGATTGGGCGCTGCACCAGCACCCGAGTGCCGGCAGCGCAGATCTGGCCCTGGTTGAAGAACACGCCCATCGCGCAGCCCTGCACGGCGTTGGCGAGCGGCGCGTCAGCGAAGACAATCTGCGGGCTCTTGCCGCCCAGTTCCAGCGATACCCGCTTGAACAGCGGCCCGGCGACGCGCTGGATCTCGGCGCCGACTTCCGGACTGCCGGTGAAGGTGATCTTGCTGACCAGCGGGTGCTCGCAGAGTGCCTTGCCGACCACCCGGCCGTGACCGGTGACGACATTGACCACGCCGTCCGGAATGCCGGCTTCCTGGCACAGCCGGGCCAGGTGCAGCGCCGACAGCGGCGTTTCCTCGGAAGGCTTCAGCACCACCGTGCAGCCGGCGGCGAGCAGCGGCCCGAGCTTCCAGCAGGTGATCATCAGCGGCGTGTTCCACGGCACGATCGCGCCGACCACGCCGACCGGCTCGCGAACCGTGTACGACAGCGTCTTCAGGCCCATGTAGCCCGGCGTCGGAATCGTCCGGCCCTCGATCTTGTCGGCCCAGCCCGCGGCGTTGCGCAGCGTTTCGACGGCATTCGGCAGATCGAGCAGACGCGGCTCGATCGGCGCCCGGCCGATGCAGCTGGCGTCCATGTCGGCCAGCAGCTCGGCATCGCGGGCGACCAGATCGGCCAGCTTGTTGAGCAGCACGCCGCGCTGCGAACCGCTGACGCTGCGCCATTCGCCGCTGTCGAGCTGGGCGCGCGCCGCCGTCACCGCGGCATCGACATCGGCCGCCGTGCCGGCCGCCGAGATCGCGATCGCCGCTTCGCTGACCGGGCTGATCACCTCGATCACGCCGCCGTCGGAAGCCGGCACGAAGCGGCCGCCGATGAACAGCGACAGCACGGGGATGGCGGATGCCGACGCGAGCGGCACGGCAGATGTACTTGGACTGTTCATTGGAGCTCCGGAAGACGGACAAGACAGACGGCAACGTCGGCACGACGCGCCCGCTTCATTATCGAAATGCTTGCAGCCGCCACTGGGCAGGCCGTGCACGCCGTCTGGCGAAACGTGCAAAGCGCGCAGCAAGCATCCCGGCCGCCCTTCGAGAACCGACCGCACGGCAGGTCGTTTTCGATCGCTGACGAGGCCATGGCCTCTCCGCTTCCGTGGGCTACGGACTGGTGCCTTGTTTGCGATAAACGCTCGGCGAAACTCCGAATCGCGCCTTGAACAGTCTCGAAAACGTCGCGTAGTCGGAGAACCCGAGATCGAACGCGACGTCGATGATGTGTCGCTGACGCCGCCGGGCACCGTGGAGTTCCTGGAAGGCACGTTCGAGTCGCAATTCCTTGATCACCCGCGCTGGCGTCAACCCCTGCCTGCCGAACAGCACGTACAGAGACCGACGCGACATGCACATGGCCGCCGCCAGTTTGTCCGCACTGAGACCGGGATCGCCGACGTTCCTCTCGATGTAACGTCTGGCGCGGGCAAGTCGAACATCATCGGCATCATCGGCATCTGCCTGACTGCTGGAACGCTCGAGGGCCGCCCCCAGCATCCAGCGCAGCGCACGCAGTACCGGGTCGCCCTCGACGAACAGGCTTTCGTTCGACAGACCCGCCAGCGTGGTCAGCGCCCCGAGGGCACCGCGGGTGCTGGCACAGTCGACGAGGCGTAACCCGCAAACCTGCGACGACAGCCGTTGCCAACCCGGGATCGCCTGATGGTTGAGCATCAGCACCAGGAAGCTCGTGCGCTCGGCGAGCAGAATCCGGTACGGGCGAGTGGTATCGCAGACCGCGACCTCGCCCCCCGTCAACACGCAACGCCGCCCGTCCTGCTCGACTTCGAGCGAGCCGGATCGCTGCCAGAGCAGCTTGATGCTGCCAGTCTCCGCGGCATCGGCGAGTTGCCGGGTCCGGATCACTTCGCTGGCGCCGGCGTGGATCGTCGAAAGGCTGGCTCCCGCGCAATGACCGATCCGCACCTCGGCCGCGAATGGACCCTCTCCGTGATGGCGATGCTCCAGCCAGGGAAAGTGGTCTCGAACGAAATCCTTCCAGGCCCCGAAACTGGTCAGGCGCTGCACGCTGCCGCTACTGCTGCCGCTTCGTGGCATCGTCAGTGCCGACGATGGGTCACGGCCGAAGTCGATATCCATTGCTCTCCCCTCCGGAAGCTTGCCACTCTCACGCAACCCGCTCTTGGGCGGGTCTATCGCGAGCACATCGAATGGGATCCAGTCAGCGGACTAGACCTCAACCATGAGAAAGTCTGATTTCGGTGCTCCGCAGTCGCGACAGGTCCACGACTCCGGGACGTCCTGCCAACGCGTGCCGGCTGGAATGTCTTCGTCGGGCAGCCCGAGTTGTTCGTCGTAGACGAAGTCGCAAACCAAACATCGCCATTTCTTCATGTTCCGCCTCTCCTCAGGGCCTCGGGGGCTCGATCTTGTCTGCAGCGACGGCAAGCTCGCCCTGAAGATCCTGGGCGCGCTTGACGAGGTAATGGTGGATGCTGTCGACATCCTCGGCAGCGAGCACGTCCATGAATGAAGGCATGCCCTTCTGCGCATAGGCGCCCGCGAGGATGCCCGCGAAGATGCCGTGCTTTTCCGCGCTCAGGTAGCGAAGGTCCGGCAGCACCGAGCCGGCGATCGCGTTGGGTCCGTGACACATGCCGCAGTGAGCGTTGTAGAGGTCGCGGCCGCGGGCGACCTTCTTCGGCTCGGGCGTGAACGCCGGTGGCTCGGGCTGGCGCGCCGGCAGGGCCTTGGGCGCCGGCAGCGCCGCAGTGCCGCCAAGCTTGTAGGTCAGCACGCGCGCTTCCGGCCGCACCTTCGCCGGTTCGGACAAGCCGCCGAGAATGACCGGGAAGGCGCCGCCCCAACCGGCGGCAACGCTGACGTACTGTTCGCCGTCGATCGAGTAGCTGATCGGACCGGCCATGACGCCGGTGTTGGCCGGGGTTTCCCAGAGCTTTTCGCCCTTGTCGGCCGAGTAGGCGACGAAGCGGCCGTCCGCCGTGCCCTGGAACACGAGGTTCCCGGCCGTGCTCAGCGTGCCGCCATTCCAGACCGTGACATAGCTCTGGCGCCAGACCTCCTTCTGCGCGACCGGATCCCAGGCGATCAGATGGCCCTTGTGCAGGTCCATGATGCCCTGCAGCGCCTTGGCATCGTTTTCGGGAAAGGCGATGGGCTGGGTACCCATGTGCCAGGTGCCCTTGCCGGTGAAGCGCTGCTTGGCGTCCGGCACATAGAGCGCGGCGGCCTCCTGCATCGGGATGTAGACCAGCCCGGTCTGCGGGTTGAACGACATCGGCTGCCAGTTGTGGGCGCCGAGCGGGCCGGGCGAAATCAGCTTCGGCTCCTTGGTCCAGTCGGCAACCGCCGTCTCCACCGGGCGACCGGTCTTGAGGTCTACCGAACTGGCCCAGTTGGCCGGCGCGAATTTCTGCGCCGAGATCAGCTCGCCGGTCTCGCGGTCGATGACATAAAAGAAGCCGTTCTTCGGTGCCTGCATCAGCACCTTGCGCGGCTTGTCCGCGATTTGCAGATCGGCCAGGACGATGTGCTGGGTGGCGGTGTAGTCCCAGGTATCGGCGGGCGTGGTCTGGTAGTGCCAGACGTATTCGCCGGTGTCGGGCCGGATGGCGAC
>CAYPJK010000045.1:0-11842 GCA_964411025.1 uncultured Nevskia sp. | reverse complement strand
TGCCTTCGCGGTCCATGGTCAGTCGTGCGGCGCGGGCGGTCGGGATCACCGTGGCTGCGCCCTCGGCTTCCAGCGCCTGCAGGGTCGGCGTGTGGATCGCCTCGATCTCCGGCACGATGAAGTGCGGCCGCTCCAGCGCCACGATGCGGCGCAGCTCGTCGCCATCGAGCATCCTGATCACGTGGCTGCGATGGGCGACCTGCATCGCCGGCGCATCGGCATAGCGATCGACGGCGATGGTCTCCACGCCCAGCCGCTGCAGCTCGATCACCACTTCCTTGCCCAGCTCGCCGCTGCCGAGCAGCATCACGCGGGTGGCGTTCGGGGACAGCGGGGTGCCGAGGACGGTCATGGGCGGGTTCGCGGAAGTCAGGGAGGAGCCGCCATTTTGCCCGCTGCCGTCGCCCGGGGCTGCGCCTTCCACGCGGCGGCCAGCCGCCGCCCGGCGTTGCCGCGCCGCGAGCCGACGGGTGATGTGGTGCAATGCCGGTGCAGCGCTCGCGGATGCCGGCGCTGTCCGCATCTCGCCGTGATCCTTCTGCCCGCCGACCTGCCGCCATGAGCCGTCGCACCAAGATCCTCGCCACGCTCGGCCCCGCCACCGACGACGCGGCCGTGCTGAAACGGCTGCTGATGGCCGGCGTCGATGTCGTCCGCCTGAACTACTCGCACGGCAAGGCCGCCGATCACGCCCGACGCGCGGCGGCGGTGCGGGCTGCGGCCCACGAGATGGGCTACGACATCGGCGTGCTCGCCGACCTGCAGGGCCCGAAGATCCGCATCGAAAGCTTTGCCGAAGGCCCCGTCGAACTGATCGAGGGGGCGGCGTTCCGGCTCGATACCGGGCTGCCGGCCGAAGCCGGCGATGTCCATGCCGTCGGCTGCGCGTACAAGGAACTGCCGGACGACACCCGGCCGGGCGACATCCTGCTGCTCAACGATGGCGCGATCACCTTGCGCGTCACCGCCGTCAAGGGCAGCTGCATCGACACCGTCGTGGTGCTCGGCGGCGTGCTGTCGAACCGCAAGGGCATCAACAAGCAGGGGGGTGGCCTGTCGGCAGCAGCGCTGACCGACAAGGATCGCGAAGATCTGGTCCATGCGATCTCGATCGGTGCCGATTTCATTGCCGTGAGCTTCCCGCGCTCGGCGGCCGACATGCACGAAGCGCGCGCGCTGATGACGGCGGCTGGCGGCAACGCTGCGCTGGTCGCCAAGATCGAGCGCGCCGAAGCGCTGCCCAATCTCGAGGCCATCATCAAGGCCAGCGATGTGGTGATGGTGGCGCGCGGTGATCTCGGCGTGGAGATCGGCGATGCCGAGCTGCCGGGCTGGCAGAAGAAGATCATCGCCGCGTCGCGCGAGGCCAATCGCATGGTGATCACGGCGACGCAGATGATGGAGTCGATGATCGTCAACCCGATTCCGACGCGCGCCGAAGTGCTCGATGTCGCCAACGCGGTGATGGACGGCACCGATGCCGTGATGCTGTCGGCGGAGACCGCCACCGGCAAATGGCCGGTCAAGACCATCGAGGCGATGGCCCGCGTCTGCGTCGGCGCCGAGCGGGCGATGCCGAGTCGCGAGCGCTCGCGGCGGACGATGGGCAGCCACTTCGAGCGCATCGACGAAGCGGTGGCGATGGCCACCACCTGGACCGCGCAGCAGATGCACGCCAAGGCGATCGTCAGCCTGACCGAATCCGGTTCGACGGCGCTGATGGTGTCGCGCACCGACAGCGGCATTCCGGTCTACGCACTGACGCGCCACGAGCGGACCCGACGCAAGATGGCGATGTGCCGCGGCGTCTACCCGGTGAGTTTCGATCCGTCGACGTCGGACGCGATGCAGGCCGAACGCGAGGCGATTGCCTGCCTGAAGTACCGCCGGGTGATCGTCACCGGCGACCGCGTGCTGCTGACCCGCGGTGACCTGACCGGCGAGATGGGCGGCACCAACACGATGAAGATCGTCACCGTCGCCTGATGCCGCTGATGCGGCGGGCCGCGTTCAGGGCGCCGCCGCGCAGCTGGCGATGATGCTGGCAGGCGTGTCGCCGGCCCGGACCCGGGCGCTGAACAGCGCGCGCGGACAGCTGACGGCGATCGGCGCGTAGTCGCCGATCACGGTGCGGGCGTCCTGGCCGCTGCCGACCCGCTGGATCGCGCCGGCGAAATCGATGGCGGCGATCAGCTGCCGGTAGATCAGCAGCCCCCGGCCATCGCGAACCGCGCCGAACGGCAGCGCGGCGAAGCCGCGGGCGCGCAGCGGCAGCGCCGGCAGCCCGTCGCCGAGCGCCAGGTGGTAGCGGCCGGCGACATCGACCGGAATGCTGCGGTCGGCTGCGCAGGCGACCACGGTCGTACGCTGTTCATCGTTCTGGCAGAACGACCAGTAGCGCACTTCCGGGCGCAGCGGCACGGCGACGAAGCGATCGCGGAACGTCGGCGCACGGCCCTGCACCAGCAGCACGTCGTCGCTGCGGCGCACGGCCAGCGCCATGTAGGCGGCGTCCTGGTTCAGGCCGAACTGGCTGTTGGCCTCGCCGTCATCGCCGATGTCGTGGAATACCTCGAAACGCCGCACGCGCGGGCCGCTGCCGGCCGTTGCCACGAAGTCGGCAGCGGTGGTCGGTGCCGGCGCTGCATCTGCCGTTCCGGCGATGGCGGCAGCAGTTGCATCGGCATCGACCCCAGCCGGGAGCAGCGGCGGCCGGCAGGCCTCAGGCGCGAACAGCGGCCGGTCGCCGTCCGGTGTTTCCAGCACCACGCGCGGCAGCGGCACCTGCGTTTCTGGCAGGTAGGCGCGCAGCCACAGCCGGGCGCGCACCGGGGCGTCGATGCGGGTGCCGGTGTACAGCGTGTTGCGGGGCCGCTGCCGGGGCGGCGCGCCATATTCGACATAAGCGGTGTAGCGGCCGCCGGGGCGGATCGCCGGGTTGCTGGCCGTGGGGCCGAGCAGGGTCGAACGGCTGCCGGCATCGGCCCGCAGCCGATAATCGGCCAGGTGGTCGACCGGATCGAAGCGGGCGTCGAAGGTCTGCAGCGAGACGGAGCGGGTGCCGAGGAATTCGCCCTCCACCCGCACGCGCGCGCCGGCCGGCGGCCGGGCCGGCAGATCGATCTGGTAGTAGCGGGCGTTCGCTTCCGGATAGGCCAGCGCCACCGGCGGCGCGTACCAGCCGCAGACCGGCGGCAGCAATTGCGCGGCGGCGGTGCCGGGCATACCGGCGGCCAGCGCCAGCACGGCAGCGGTGCAACGGCCGATCAACAGCGGGACGGCGCGGCGGGCGGCGTCGACAGCGGGAAGGCGGAGCATGGTTCGAGGGATCCTGAGCCGATCGAAGGACGCCGGTCGCGGCAACCTGCGCAGCGGCGATGCCGCTGCGGGTCGTCCGTCTTTCCGGCGCGGGGCGAGCGTAAAGTAAGGTTCCGCCTGCCGCAGACGAGCCCGTCATGTTCTCCAGCGCGTTCACCGTCATCGGTCATCGCGGCGCGCGTGGCCACGCGCCGGAAAACACCCTGCTGGCGATCGACACCGGCATCGCGCTGGGCGCGCCGTGGGTGGAGTTCGACGTGCAGCGGCATCCGTCGGGCGCGCTGCTGGTGTTCCACGACCTGACACTCGATCGCACCACCAACGGCCACGGCTTTCTGGCCGATCAGCCGCTGGCGGCGCTGCGGGCGCTCGATGCCGGAGGTGGCCAGATCATCCCGACACTGGAAGAAGTGTTGGATCTGGTGGATCAGCGGGTCGGCGTCAACATCGAACTGAAATCGGCGGGCGGCACGGCCGAAGCGGTGGCGGCGGTGATCCGCAGCCAGGTCGAGGCCGGCTGGCCAGTCGAGAAGTTCCTGGTGTCGTCGTTCCACCTGCCGGAACTCTGGGAGTTCAAGCAGCTGGCGCCGGAGATCCCGGTCGGCGCGCTGCTCTGCGGCGTGCCGCTGGACTGGGCCGGCTGCGCGCTGGAACTGGGCGCGGCGACGCTGAACTTGTCCTCGGAATTCGTCGATCCCCGGCTGATCGCCGATGCGCACGCCCACGGCATCAAGGTGTACGTCTACACGGTCAACGATCCGGCCGAAATGCGCCTGCTGCGCCAGATGGGGGTCGACGGCGTCTTCACCGACTACCCGGACCGGGCGCTGGCACTGGGGACGTAGCGGCGCGCGTCGGGCAACCTCAGGCCCGTCGTCAGGCCGTGCTCAGGCCTCGTCGGAATCGGCCTTGGCGGTGCCCTGCAGGCGGGCCCGCTCGAACTGCTCCAGCACATGGCTCAGGCGGTCGCCAAGATGCTGGGTGGCGGCGCGCTGCATGGCCCGCGATACCTCGGCGTGCACGGCCATCTCGACCAGCGGCCGCAGCCGCCAGATCAGGTCGCCGATCTCGGCCGATTCCTCGGGCGGCGGCAGGCCGTCGCCGTACTTTTCCAGCAGGTGCTTGTCGATCAGCTGCACCATCGCCTCGGCGGCGCGCTCGACATTGGCGCGCAACTGGCTCACCACGTCGAGCATGTCGGCCAGCGGAATGCCGGTCTTCACCAGTTCGGCGGCGGCAATGATCATCTTCGGGCTCGGCGCCACGAACTTCGCGCCCTGCTGCTGCAGGATGTCGAGATCGACGACCGTGGCCAGCACCCGCGGGTCGAAGTTGCCTTCGAACAGCTTGACCAGGTCCGGCAGCGAATAGGTGATCGGCTGCTCGTCGGTCCAGGGGCTGGCGACCGCCGATTCGATGCCGATCACCTGTGCCAGGTTCTGGCCCTGGTCGAGCGCCTCGATCAGCTCGCCGATCGACGACAGCGTGTAACCGCGCGCCAGCAGCTGGCCGATGATCCTCAGCCGCGACAGGTGCTCGGCGTTGTAGACGCCAGCGCGGCCGCGCCGCTCGGGCGGCGGGATGATGCCGCGATCCTGGTAGGCGCGGACATTGCGCACTGTGGTGCCGGCCTGGCGGGCCAGCTCGTCGATGGTGTACTCGCGGACGGTCGTGGTCGCCGTGCCGACGCTGCCGGCACGGGCGGCGCCGGTCTGCGCAAACGGGGACAGCCGACCGAGAATGCCTTTCATGCGGCGAATCATACCTACGACACCGAGTCGCCGATCTGCGGCAGGGTGTCTGTCTTTACTGTGACATCAATCAATGGCACAGTAATTTCAGATCATTTCCCTGCCGGAGTTGTCCCGATGATGCCGATCCGCCGTGACCTGAAGTTCGACCTCGAGCCCATCGACCTGAAGCGCTGGAACGCCCACGGTCCGCTGCTGAGCGCGTACATGAACACGCTGTCGCTGTTCTTCCCGGACGGCGAGCGCTTCTTCATCCATTCGCTGCGCCACTACCGCGACCAGATCACCGATCCGGAGCTGAAGCAGCAGGTCACGGCCTTCATCGGCCAGGAAGCGATGCACGGTCGCGAACACGAGGAATACAACGCGCGGCTCGAAGCGCAGGGCCTGCCGGCAGAAAAGCTGGGCCGCGAGATCTTCGCGATCATCGAAGCGGCCAAGAAGCTGCCGCACGAGGTGCAGCTGTCGATCACCATCGCGCTGGAGCATTTCACCGCGATCTACGGCGATTTGCTGCTGCGCAAGCCGGAGATCATCGAAGGCTCGGAGCCGACGATGACCGCGATGTGGCGCTGGCACGCGCTGGAAGAAACCGAGCACAAGGCGGTGGCCTACGACGTCTACCGCAAGGTCATGGGCAAGACGCTGCGCGCCTACCTGCTGCGCACGTCCGCGCTCGTGGTGATCACCAGCGTGTTCCTGTCGGCCATCGCTTACACGATGGCGCGGATGGTCAAGGCCGACACCGAACACCGTCACGGGCTGCGTGACTGGGCGAAGTTCGGCTGGCTGATGCTGGGGCCGGTCGGTGCACTGCGCGGCATCGCGCTGCCGTGGCTGGACTACTTCAAGCCGGGCTTCCACCCGTGGGATCACGACAACCGGCAGGTGCTCGACCAGATCGATGCGCTGGCCGCGCAGTACGCCGCACCGGCGCGCAAGCTGCAGCCGGTGGTGGCGGTCGCCGCCTGATCCGAAGCCTGCAGCGAACGGGCCGGCGTTCTTCGCAAGGACGCCGGCCTTTTTCGTGGCGGTTGGCGAGACGCGGGCGATCGCGCTAGCGTCGGCCACCTTTCCGAATCCGAGCGTTCCGATGATCGACCTGTTCACCGCCCCGACCCCGAACGGCCACAAGGTGTCGATCATGCTGGAGGAACTGGGCGTGCCGTACACGGTGCAGCGCGTCGATCTCGGCAGCGGCGCGCAGAAGACGCCCGAGTTCCTCGCCATCAATCCGAACGGCCGCATTCCGGCCATCGTCGACCACGCGCCGTTGGACGGCGCGGGCCCGTTCGCGGTGTTCGAATCCGGCGCGATCCTGATTTACCTGGCCGAGAAATACGGCCAGCTGCTGCCGACCGACACCCGCCTGCGTTCGGAAACGCTGCAATGGGTGATGTTCCAGATGGGCGGCGTCGGCCCGATGCAGGGCCAGGCGAACGTGTTTTTCCGCTACTGGCACGAGAAGTACCAGCCGGCAATCGACCGCTACCAGAACGAGACCAAGCGCCTGTACAAGGTGCTCGATGCCCGCCTCGAAGGCCGGGACTTTCTGGTCGGCCCGGGGCGCGGCCGCTATTCGATCGCCGACATCATCAATTTCACCTGGCCGAACATCCACGGCTGGGCTGGCGTGGCGATCGACGACCTGCCGAACCTGAGCCGCTGGCGCAGCGCCATCCGCGAGCGGCCGGCGGTGCAGCGCGGACTGGCGGTGCCGGGTGACGTGCCGGCGGCCGATGTCGTCAAGTTCGCGCAGGCGATCGTCGTTCGCTGACCCCCGCCGGCGCGTCGCCGTTTCAGGCCTTCGGTGGGCTGTGCTGGGTGCGCAGCTGCGGGATCAGCGCGCTGATCCCGGCCTTGAACGCCTTGCGGCGGCGGACGATCCACAGGATGCCGCCGATGCCGAGGCCACCCCAGAACGCGCCGGTGATGAAGTTGCCGAAGCCGCCGCTGAAGGCCGAGGCCACGCCGACCACGCCGGCGATCACGCCCAGGACGATCAGCAGGTTGTAGAACATCGGCCCGCAGCTGTCGTTGACCGCCTTGGCGACCCAGTCCATCGAGCCGGTGTTGTGGTTGAACACCGCCACGTACGGGCCTTCGTGCTTGCCGGCCCGGACCGCCAGCACCAGCGTCAGCCACTGGCCCTTGCGCACCGCCAGATGCACGTCCGACAGCTCCAGTGCCCGTTCCTCGCCGCTGCTCGCGCGGACGAAGATCTGGTCGTGCGTGGTGGTGTGCGAGCGCACCGGCGCGCTGGATGAAAAGCCGGTGCCGTTGTGGCTGTAGCCGCCACCCCCGCCGCCGGAAATCTGCGTGGTGGTCCACTTCTGCGACTCCAGCACTTCGCCGCTGAAGGTAAGGATTTCGATCGGCCGGCTGCCGACGTGAAGCGTGGTGATCAGGCTGGCGGACATGGGGGCTCCTGGGTGACGGGTGGGGGCGGGGACTGCGTCATGGCGAACCATCGGCCAGGCGGACCTGGGCGATCTCGCCGCCGTTGCTGCCGGCGATGCCAAGCTGGAAGGCGGTGATCCGGGCATCGACCTGCGGGCCGTTGCCGCGCATCCGGGCACCGGTGATGGCCAGATCGATGTCGACCTCCACGGTCCGGTACTGGGTCTTGCGTTTCAGCGCCTCGGCCTCGGCGGCCGGCATCGGCCAGCGGTAGGCCTCGCGGGCGTTCTGCATCGCCAGCGCGGCGCTGTCGCGCTGATGGCTGAAGGTGAATTGGCCGCCCGGCTGGAAGGCGCTGAGGTACCAGACGCCGGCGGCGGTGTCGTAGTCGCCCAGCTGCGTGGTGGTGCGGATGCGCAGCCGGCCGCTGTCGGCCACTGCGGCCAGCACGGCTTCCAGCCGCTGGCGCTCGGCGGCCAGTGCGGCATCGCGCTGGAACTCGTTGGCCTGGCGAACGGCCGGGCTGGCTTCGGCCCAGCGGGCGATGGTGGCCGCCGTGTCGCCGCCGGCCAGCCGCTGGGCCAGCAGGATCATCTGCAGATCGTCCGGATAGGCCAGCAGGCCACTGCCGAACGACGCTTCGGCAGCGCTGCCAGCACCGGCGGTGCCAGCGCGCGCGTCGGCCGCTGCCGCTGTCACCGGCGGCACCGCCCCGGTCGTTGCAGGCGCGGACCCTGCCGCGGCCGGTGCGTGATCGCCGCAGCCGGCCAAAGCCAGCAGCCACAACGCCAGACTGATCGTCCGCGCGTCGCGTGCCATCGGCGAGGACCTCACAGCTTCGGCGCCGAGCCGGACGCGGCATCGACTTCCGACTGTCGGCGCGCGGCATCAAGACGGTCCAGCTCGGCCTGCATGGCATCGCCGTAGTCGATCAGCTGCTGCTGGTGCGCCATGCCGACATACAGCGTCTGCACCAGCTGCGGGTTATCGCGCGGCGGGATCAGATCGGCGCTGATCGACAGCCCGCAGCCTTCGCGCCAGGCCTGCGAGCCGTTGTGCCGGGCGCTGATGCCATAGCACTGGGTGAACTGCGGATTCGCCTTGCTGAGCGGTTCGCCGGCGGTGTCGTAACGCCAGCTGACGGTGCCGCTCGGCTGCTCGGTCAGTTCGCCTTCGAGACCGTACTTGTCGCGCAGCGCCTGCAATACCGAGGCGCGCGACGGCATCGCGCCCGGCTTCCAGTTCTGCGTGCGCCAGATGCCGACCACGGTCTGGCGGCCGTCGATGCCGGGTGCAGCCACCGAGATCAGTTCGTCGACATGCTCCCAGACCCGTCGGCCGAGGCCGCACTTCTGGGCATCGCCAAGGCTCTTGAACACGCACTCGGCGGTGTCGCCGCGCTGGATCGTGAAGCCCTGGTTCTGCAGCACCGTGCTGCCGGTGCGCATCTGCTGGAACCAGCGCGGCGTGAAGCCGATGACGCCGTCGTCCATCGCGCAGCGCGCATGGTTGAGCGCCTCGTCGAACGACATGCCGAGCTTGAGCCCGACGATGTCCGGACCCGGCAGCGCGGCGCCGGCCTTCGACGGGCATCGGGCATCGGGCAGGTTGTCTTCTGGACGAGTCGAGGCCTTGTTGCCGGCAGCCGCCGGTGCTGGCGAGGCGGCGGCAATCTTCGGCGGCGCATCGCTGCCGCCGCAGCCGGTCGCGAGCAGCGCGGCGGTCAGTGCGATGGACAACAGGGCGGGGCGGTTCGGCGGCATCGGTGCAGCTCCTTGGCGTGGGGATCGGGTCAGTAAGCGGGCGACCAGCCGCCCTTGGCCTTGTTGATCAGCAGCATCCGGACGGTGTCGTCGCCGGTGGCGATCAGGGTCGCCAGCGCTGGATCGCGCGCCCAGTCGGCGTCGATCCGGCGGCGCAGCCGCGCCTCAGCCTGCACGGTGGCGGCGCCGTTGACCTCGGACGGACGGGTGTAGTCGATCACCTCGACGATCTCCGCCCGGCCGTAGCAGAAGCCCTGCGCCGGACTGATCTGCGCGCGGCCGGCGTCGGTCAGGCTGAATTCGAAGCGCGGTTCGGCTGCCGCCGGATCATGGTCGGCCGGCAGCTGGTGGCGGCTCAGCAGGCCGGCCCGTTCCAGCGCCGACAGCCACAGCAGCGTTTCGCGCTGCGCCGGTCCGGCCGAGATCACCGCCGGGTACGGCGTCTCCAGCCGGAAACACAGCGCGCGGTCGTGGCGTTCGGCGAAGCGTTGGCGGATGTCGTCCTCCAGGTGATCGCCGCAGGCGGCCAGCAGGCCAAGCGCGGCAGTGGTGATCAGGCGGAAGGCGCGCGGCATCGGCATCGGGCGTTCGCGGCGGGTCGGGAATGCGCTGCAGACTCTGGCACCGGCGGCGTGTCCGCCATCACGCCAGCTAACGGATTCCTAACGCGCTGCAAGCGGCTGATTTGCCAAGGGCTGGTCAGCCGGTCGCGGGCACCCTGCGGGTTCCCCCGGGCGGTGTCGGCGGCTTACATTGAAGTCGCTGCGCGCCGTCGTCGGCCTGCGGCCGGGGAAGCGTTCGGGGAGGTGATGCGCGTGGCTGTCGATGCTGGCTCGGAAACGCCGCTGTACCGCTATCGCTTCGGCAGCGTCGAGTTCGACGAGGTGCGCTTCGAGCTGGTGGTCGGTGGTCTGGTCGTCGACCTGGAGCAGAAGCCGCTGCAGCTGCTCGCCGAACTGCTGCGCCACGTCGGCGAAGTGGTCACCAAGGAAGAACTGTTCGCGCGCGTCTGGAGCGGCCGGCCAACGGTCGACAACGTGCTGCCGAACGCCATCGCCAAGCTGCGCAAGGCGCTCGGGCCGGCCGAGGCCGAGCGGATCGTCACGCTGCCGAGGCTCGGCTACCGCTGCAACGGCCCGGTCGAACGGGTGGCCAGTGGCCGCCGGCTGGCCAGCCGCCTGCAACTGGCCGGTGCCCAGACCGTGCCGCAGCGGCCCGAATGGCTGCTGGAGCGGCAGCTCAATCCGTCGCGCGCCAGCGAGGTCTGGCTGGCCCGGCACGGCCGGACGCGCGAACTGCGGGTGTTCAAGTTCAGCGGCGACGGCGAGCGGCTGGCGATGCTCAAGCGCGAAGCGACGCTGTACCGCGTGCTGGCCGATGGCCTTGGCGACCGCGACGACGTCGCCCGCATCGTCGACTGGAACTTCGAAGTGCCGCCGTTCTTCCTCGAATGCGAGTACGGCGGCGACAACCTGCACGACTGGGCGGACGCCGGCCACCTGATGGCGCTCGATCGGCCGGCGCGGCTGGCGCTGTTCCTGAAGATCGCCCACGCGGTGGCCGCCGCCCACGGCGTCGGCGTGCTGCACAAGGACCTGAAGCCGGCCAACGTGCTGATCACCGCAGCCGCCGATGGCCGCTGGCGGCCTCGGCTGACCGACTTCGGCAGCGGCCGGCTGCTGAACCCGGAGCGGCTGGCTGCGCTCGGCATCACCCGACTCGGCATGACCGTGACCGAGGCCTTCAACGGCGACAGCAGCGGCACGCCGCTGTACCTCGCGCCGGAGCTGATCGCCGGCCAGGCGCCGACCGTGCAGAGCGATGTCTACGCACTCGGCCTGCTGCTCTGGCAACTGCTGGTCGGCGACCTGAACCGGCCGATCGCACCCGGCTGGGAAGCCGGCATCGACGATCCGCTGCTGTGCCAGTCGATCGCGCTGGCCACCGATGGCGACCCGGCGCGACGGCTGCCGACGGTGGCCGCGCTGATCGAGCACCTGGCGGGCCTTGAAGCGCGCCGCGCGGCCGCTGACGAAGCGCGGCTGCGCGAGCGGCGGCTGATCGAGGCCGAGGCGGCGCTGGCCCGCAACCGGGCGCGGCGGCCGTGGATCATCGCGGCGACTGCTGCTCTGGTCGCAGGCCTGGCCGCTACCGCCTGGCAGTACCGCGCCGCCGACCGCGCCCGTGACGAGGCGATCGTGCAGGCGGCGCTGGCCACCGAGATGAATCGCTTCCTCAACGTCGACCTGCTCGGCGGCGGCCGCAGCCGCACCTCGACGATCGCCTACGACCGCAATCCGACCCTGCGCGAGCTGATCGATGCCGCCCGCCTGCGGCTCGACGGTCGCTTCGTCGAGGCGCCGCTGATCGAGGCCGGCATCCGCACCACGCTCGGCCGCGCCTATCGCATCCTCGGCGACTACGCGACCGCCGAAGGCGAACTGCGCCGGGTCACCGAGCTGAACCGCTTGCAGCGGCTGCCGGACGACGAACAGCGGCTGCTCGGCGAATACGATCTGGTGACCGTGCTGGTGCGGCTGTCGAAGTTCGACGAGGCGAAGCAGCGCCTGGACGAAGCCGATGCGCTGGCCGGCGTGCGCCGCGCGGCGA
>CAYPJK010000044.1:0-12133 GCA_964411025.1 uncultured Nevskia sp. | reverse complement strand
GCCGTTCGAGCTTCTGGCGGTAGTGGCGGATGATCCGCTCCAGATCGGCCGCAAAGCTTTCAGGCGTGCGCTCGGTCCAGAAGTAGCGCAACGAATCGATGCCGACCACCGGCATGCCGGCACCAGCCAGATGGGCTGCCAGTTCCGTGTCGATGCCGGCCCAGCCGCCGTCGCCGGATACCAGCACGGCGAAAGTGTCGGTCAGGGCCGTGGTGCCGCCAGCGGCCTCCACCTCGATCACGGGCAGGTCGTTCAGCGCACCGGGCGGTGGCGGCAGGCTGTCGTGGCTCTGAGTGGTCTCGAGGCCAGCCACTGCGTCGCGATAGGCGTTGCGCCAGTCGGCGACGGTGGAGAACCCGTGGCCGACCTTCGGTACCGTCACCAGCCGGGCGTTCGGCATGCCCTTGATGAACGGGCCAACGGTGGCGAGCGGGCAGACCTGGTCAATCTCGCCGTGCAGGTTGACCCACGGCGCGACCAGCGTGCGGGTGGGCAGGAACTGGATGCCACCGCTGTCCTTGTCGAGCGGCGCCTGCGCCGCACCGTTGCCGGCACAGAACGGCTTGGCGAGATTCAGATCCGGGCAGAACGCGGTGGTCATGGCGCCGGTGAAACTGCCCTTTTCCGCCTGCGCCAGCACGCCATAAGCGAGCGTGGCACCGGCGGCATGGCCGGCAAGGATCGGCGTGAGGTAGGTCGGCAGGTGCGCCCAGGCCTGCACGAAATGGCTGAGGTTCTCGAAATCGCCGACCGTGTAGACGCAGTCGCCGCCATCCGCCTCGAAGGCGCTGAGCAGGCGCGGCGTGTCGATTGCCGCCACCATCGCGCCGTCGTCCACCAGCGCATCGACCATCGCCTGGGCACCGCCGCGCTCGCGCGAGCGCCACCCGCCGTCGCCCGACAGGAACAGCACGAAAGCCTTCGGCGTACCGATCGGCCGATGGATGCGGATGCCTTCGAACTTGCCGTGGCTGAGCGTTTCCACCGCCGGCAGCGTCGCCGCCGTCGCGGCTGCGGCCTGCGGCGCCGGCGCGGTGGCCGGCACCGGCGTGACGGCCATCGAGGGCAGGGAGTGGACCGCGAGCGCTGCTGCGAGAACCAGTGGTTTCATGACTTCCAGATGACTTCCTTGATGCCGCCGGCGATCAGCGCAGCGGTATCGACCATGACGCGAGGCAGCACCAGGCCACCGGGTGATGCGAGGTAACGCGGCCGCCATTCCGGCGAAAACTTGTCCTTGTACTGGCGCAGGCCGTCGAAGTTGTAGAACGGCTCGCCGTAGCGATGCACGATCCTGCCCACCTTGTGCCAGAACGGCGCCAGCGGGTGACGCTCCAGTCCGGCCAGCGGCGCCATTCCCAGGTTGAACCAGCGGTAGCCCTGGTCACGGCCCCAGAACATCAGCTCGATGAACAGGAAATCCATCACGCCCTTCGGCGCATCTGCGCCGTAGCGCATCAGGTCAATGGCGAATTCCTCTTTCGCCGCGCCGCCCAGCCAGAGGTTGGCGAAGGCGACGATGCGCCCCTCACGCAGCACGCAGGCGCAGTGGAAGCGGCTCAAGTACTCGGGGTCGAAGCGGCCGACCGAGAAACCCTTTTCAGCCACCGACTTGCCGGTCAGCCAGTCGTCGGAGATCGCCTGCAATTCGGGCAGCCGCGCGCCCACCTCGTCCGGCCGCAGCATCGCAAAGCTCGCGCCTTCGCGCGTCGCGCGGTGGTGCTTGTTGCGCTGCTTGGCGTTGCGGGTGCCGTCGAGGCTGAACTTCGGCAGGAACACGCGGGCCTCCTCGCCGAGCTTGGCCAGCGACAGGCCGAGGTCGAGGTACAGCGGCAGCTGGTCCGGCGACACCTGGTAGAACACCGGCCAGCAGGCGTTGCGGTCGCAGAGCTCGCGATAGGACCAGGCCAGCGATTCGAACTTGGCCGGATTGCCCGCCGGATCGCCGAGCGCGATCAGGCTGCGACCGGAGCGCTGGTACATGATGAAAGCGTCGCCATCGGCATGGAACAGCAACTGCTTGTCGCCGAGCAGCGCCAGGTTCGCCAGTGTGCCGCCGCCATGCCGGGCGATGATGTCGGCCGCCCGCTGGAGCGCGGCAGCATCGGGCGGGACCGGCTCGGAGCGGGTCGGGCTGAGCAGCTGCCAGAGCATGTAGCCGGCCATCATCAGCGCGGTCAGCAGGCCGGCGCGCATCAGGCGCGGCGTCTGGTCATCGAAAGCGAACCGCCACCACACTTCCTCGCTGAAGCTGAGGTCGTGGTAAGACAGCATCGACAGCCACACCGCCAGCGCCACCACCGCCAGCGTGGCCGACAGCCACAGCCGGGAATCGCGCACTTCGAGCAGCGAGGCGCGCCGGTAGAAGCGTTCGTGGGAGCTGAGCAGCACCAGCAGGATCGCCGACAGCAGCAGCGCTTCCTCGTAGTCGAGCCCTTTCAGCATCGACGCGACCGCGCCAGCGGCAAGCAGCACCAGGGTCATCCACCAGGCGCCGTCGAGGCGCCGGTACAGGCCGCGGGCGAGGATCAGCAGCCCCAGGCCGACGGCGCTGCCGACCATGTGGGAAAACTCCAGCAGGCTCAGCGGGATCCATTCGGCGAGCCCGGCCAGACGGCTGTCGATCGCCGGCGTCGCGCCGGAAATCAGCAGCACCGCGCCGGCGAGGAATACCGTGGTGGCCAGTGCCGTCGGGGCCAGTACCTCGATGGCATCCTGGACCCGGCCGCCGAGCAGCAGCAAGCGCTCGCGGTGCAGATCGAGATGGCCGCGCGCGCGCCAGATCAGCAGACCGGCGGCCAGGCTGCCCAGCAGGGTGGCGGCGATGACCAGCAGCGATTGCGCCGCCAGCGCCTTGAAAAAAGCCACCAGGTTCTTGCCGATGGCCCAGCTGGCAAGCGCGAGCACGCAAATCGCTGGGATCGCCACAGCAAGGCGTCGGCGATCGGCGAACAGCGGGGCGAACAGGGCGGTGACGCGAAGCGACATGGAATTCCGGCGGCGGCGCGGCGAATTGTAATCCTGACGCTGTCAGCAACCGTTTGCCGGCAACACAAAATCTCGACAGCCGATGGACGGCGCAGGCGGTCGCCCGCATCGGTGCCGCCCATCCCGATTGCTGCACTGCGCAATGGCATACTCCGACCCTTCCGAAAAGTCGCGATCGCGCATGTCCAAGAAGCTGATTGCCGCCTACCAGCGGGACCTCGAACAGGCCACGAACTATTCCGAATGGCGGGAAATCGCCACCGCGCTCGACCGCCTGGAAGGCGCGGACGCCTGGAAACAGGACGAGATGAGCGATGACTACGACTACCTTCTGATCAAGGAGCGGCTCAACACGCTGCGCGAACTGCGCAAGTCCGGCGAAGTGCGACAACTGGTGTTCCAGCTCGCCGAAGGACTGCACGGCAACCTCGGCAACGTGGCCGACCCCGTGCTGTACGCCTACGCGCGGGTCGGCACCAAGAAGCTGGTCGAGGACTACATCGAGGAATCGGCGCGCTGTCTGGATTACGTCTGCGTCGGCGATTTCCCGGATTTCTCCAACGACGAAAAAATCCTCTTCTTCAAGCGCACCGGCACCAGTTTCGGACGTTCGGCGCTGCTGCTGTCCGGCGGCGCGACGCTCGGCATGTTCCACCTCGGCGTCATCAAGGCGCTGTCGGAAGCCAACGTGCTGCCGCGCGTGATCTCGGGTTCCTCGGCCGGCGCCATCATCGCTAGCATGGTCGGCACCCGTACCGACGAGGAACTGCCGGCGATGTTCGATCCGGAGTCCCTGAGCCTGCAGGCGTTCCAGACCGTGAGCCTGCGCCAGGTACTGGCCGGCAGTGCGCTGATGGACCCGCGCCAGCTGCTCAACTGCCTCGAACGCAACATCTCGCCGGGCAGCTTCATCCAGGCGTTCGAACGGACCCGGCGCATCCTCGGCGTCACCGTGTCGCCGGCGGAGGCCCACCAGTCGGCGCGCCTGCTGAATTACCTGACGGCGCCGAACGTCACCGTGCAGTCGGCCGTGCTGGCCTCCTGCGCGGTCCCGGGCGTGTTCCCGCCGGTGATGCTCGACGCGCTGGACTTCGACGGCGTCAAGCACCCGTACATGCGCTCGAAGCGCTGGGTCGACGGCTCGATCGCCAACGACCTGCCGATGCTGCGCCTGGCGCGCCTGCACAACGTCAACCACTACATCGTCAGCCAGACCAATCCGCACGTGGTGCCGTTCATGCGCGAGCAGAACCCGCGCCGCCGCTCGGTTGCCGATGTCGTGCAGCACGTTGCCACCACCGCGACCCGCGACGTCCTGAAGCTGACCCGCAACTACGTCGGCGCGGCCGTGCCGGGTCGCATTGTCGACATGCTCAACGATGTGCTCCAGCAGCGTTACAGCGGCGACATCAGCGTATTCCCGAAGCAGTCACCCACCCAGCTGATGCGGATGTTCTCGAACCCTTCGCAGGCCGCGATCGCCAGCTTCATCCGCGACGGTGAGCGCGCCACCTGGCCGAAGCTGGAGCGGATCCGGCTGCAGACACGCATTTCCCGGGCCTTCGAGGACTGCCTGTTCTGGCTCAAGGAACAGGGCCTGCGCCGGCATGGCGAAGTGCGCCGGGGGCCGGCGCCGCGCAGCGCCGGCGAGCGGCTGAAACTGGCGGCGGTCGACGGCCGGCGCACCGGCGACAACGGCTGACCGGCACGAAAGCGGCTTGCCGAAAGCCGCTGCCGGAGCGCCGCTGCGGCCAGCGCCGCCGCACGCTGCAATCCGGCTGTGAACCGCCGCATGTTTTCATCACTTGTTCGCCGCAAGCGTCAGCTTCGTAGCGTATTCTGACCACTACCGCTCGAAAAAAGAGTGCATTTTCAGTGACCATCAACAAGGAACTCACCCCCGTCACTGCCAGGGGCGAAGCTACCCGTCGCAAGCTGCTGGCCGCTGCGGAAATCGAAATCGGCGAAAAAGGCTTCCACGTCGCCTCGGTCAGCTCGATCACCACCCGCGCCGATGTCGGCCAGGGCACGTTCTATCTGTATTTTCATTCCAAGGACGAGATCTTCCTGACCCTGGTCCGGGACATCGGCTCGCGGCTGCGCAAGCACATGGCGCTGGCGATCGAAGGCATCCGCGACCGCGTGGCCGCCGAACGGCGCGGCCTGGAAGCGTTCTTCGAATTCGCCAACGCCCATCCCGGCCTCTACCGGATCGTCCAGGAATCCCAGTTCGTCGACGAGGCGGTGTTCCGCGAGTACTACGAGCGACTGGCCGAAAGCTATGCCGAAGACCTTGCCGAGGCCACCGGTCGCGGCGAACTGGCGCCGGGCAACGCCGTGGCCCGAGCCTGGTCGATCATGGGCATCGGCCACTTCATCGGCATGCGCTGGTGCCTGTGGCAGAAGCAGGTGCCGGGGCCGGACGTGGTCGACGGCGTGATGGACCTGATCGCCCGCGGCATCGCGCCGCGCTGATCGCGGCGGGCGGCCGGGGCATCCGACAGCGCGTTCAAGTCGCTGGCGGGCGGGACCATCCGTATTATCGGAACGTTTGTTCCCCTTTTCGTCGATCTGCCCCATGTCACGACCCGATGTCATCGGCTTCGCGCGCCTTGCCCTGCCTGGGCATGCGGCGATCCGCGCCGGTGACCACGTCTGGACGTATCGGGATCTGGCGTTCCGCGCCCGCCGGCTGGCCTGGCGCCTGCACGAACGCGGCATCGGCGGCGGTGACCGGGTGGCGATCCTCAGCCAGAACCACATCGCCCACTTCGACCTGCTGATCGCCGCGCCGATGGCGCACGTCATCGCCGTGCCGCTGAACATCCGTCTCGGCCCGGCGGAACTGGCGGCCCAGGTCGCACAGGTGACGCCGAAGCTCCTGCTGGTCGACGCTGGCTCCGAAGCCGTGGCCGCGACGCTGGGCGTGCCGATCTTGCGTCTGGCCGACTACGAGCCCTGGCTGGCCGACGTTCCCGCCGCCGCGCAGCCGCCGGCTGGCGACGCGCCGGGGCTCGACGACGTCCACATGATCCTGTTCACCGGCGGCTCCACCGGCGCGCCCAAGGGCGCCTGCCTGCCGTACCGGCAGACGCTCGGCAACGCCGACGACAGCGCCGAGGCCTGGGCGCTGCGGCCGGGCGATGTCGTGATCCAGGCCACGCCGTGCTTCCACGCGGCGGCGAACGTGCTGAGTCTGCCGCTGCTGCGGGTTGGCGGCACCGTGGTACTGGTGCCGCGCTTCGATCCGGCCGACTACCTGCGGCAGGCAGTCGCCCATCGGGCGACGATCCTGTTCATGGTGCCGACCATGTTCGCGGCGCTGGCCGATGACCCGGGATTCGCCAGCGCCGATCTTTCTTCGGTGCGCATGGCGCTGTCCGGCGGCGCGCCCTGCCCGCAGACGCTCTGCGACCGTTACCTGCGGCGTGGCATTCGCTTCCGCTGCGGCTTCGGCATGACCGAGGCCGGCGTCAACTGCTTCCTCGGCGGCGATCCGGCGGTCGACAACCCGCAAGCGGTCGGCCTGCCGATGCCCCGCGTGCGGGTCGACGTCCGGCGTGGCGACGGCAGCCGCACCGACGACGGCGAAGTCGGCGAGCTGTGCCTGTCCGGCCCGCAGGTCTGCGCCGGCTACTGGGGCCCGCATGACGCCGCCGCCGCGTTCCGCGACGGCTGGCTGCACACCGGCGACCTCGCCCGCCGCGACGCTGCCGGGCGCATCACCATCCGCGGACGACTCAAGGATCTCTACATCTCCGGCGGCGAGAACATCTACCCGTCGGAAATCGAGGCCGCCGTGCTGGAATCGCCGGAGATTGCCGAAGCCTGTGTGTTCGGCTGGCCCGACGCCCGCTGGGGCGAGGTCGGCATCGCCTTCG
Source organism: uncultured Nevskia sp. (assembly GCA_964411025.1). Taxonomy (GTDB): domain Bacteria; phylum Pseudomonadota; class Gammaproteobacteria; order Nevskiales; family Nevskiaceae; genus Nevskia. Next base: position 5,264 of record CAYPJK010000044.1, on the reverse strand, counting down.
TGGTGCGCCACCCCGGGCTGCCGTATGACGAAATCCAGCTCCGCGCGGCACTGCGCCAGCGGCTGGCCGGCTACAAGATCCCGGCCGCGTTTGTCGTGGTGCCGTCGCTGCCGCGCAGCGCCGTCGGCAAGGTGCTGAAAACCGAGGCCCGAGAACAGTACCGCGCGATGCTGCAGGACACCGGGCGATTCGGAAACGTGGCCTGATGCCGGCAGCGGTCCGGGCCAGCGCTGCGCTGGCAGCACTCGGCATGCTGGTCGCCGGACCGCTGGCCGCCCATCCCGACCTGCTGCTCGACAGCGGCCGCTACCTGGCCCGCCACCCCGGCCTGACCGTTGGCCTGAGCCTGCTGCACGACCCGCGCGACCGCAGCTTCGGCGCCGACGGCCAGCGCCAGCCGGGCGTGGCACCGACGTACGGACCCGGCAGCGAGTTTCCGCTGACCCGGTTCACGGTCGACCTCGAAAACCATTTCCCGCTGTTCGAAGCCGAGGCCCTGCCGTTCGTCTCGTCACGGCTGTGGACCGCCCGCGCCGTGTTCGGCTATGCCGACACCACGACCCGCGGACTGCTCGCCGCCGCTGCGGTGGCCGACGGCGCGCCGGCATCAAAGTCCGGCATCCACGATCTCGACCTCGCCTTCGGCCCGGTGCTGTTCGGCTCGCAGGACTGGCGCAGCCGCAGCGCCACGCCACTGTCGCTGATCCTGCTCGGCGAGCTGCGGGTGCCGATCGGCGCGCAGGACCCGGCTGCGCCGAACAATGCCGGCGGCGGCGTGTTCGCCTGGGGCGCGCGGCTGGGTGGCCACTGGCAGGCCCAGACGCCCTCGTTGCGCGGCCTGCGGCTGGACGCCGGTCTGCGCCTGCGCTGGTACGAGGCCGATCAGGAACCGGCCTTCAACGCCCAGACACCGACCCAGGCGGGCCGCGATCTCGAGTTCGACGCCACGCTGGCCCAGCGGCTATGGCGGAACGTCCATGCTCGGGTGTCCTACTACCACCGCGATGGCAGCGCCAACGAGTACCGCCGGATCCGCAGCAGCGCAAACCCGCCAGCGGCCGGTGCGCTGCAGGACGGCTTCCCGGACCCGGCACCGCTGCGCGACGCCGGCAGCCGCGAGCAGCGCCTGCAGCTCGGTCTCGGCGCCTTCCTGACGCCGCAGCTGTGGCTGTCGGTGGCCTGGACGCGGCCGCTGGCCGGCGACAGCGGCCGCATCACCGTGCCGTACCTGCAGCAGCCGGCCGGCTGCGGGGCGCTCGGCAGCTGCCGGCCGACCGCCAACGGCAGCGATGTCGTCGATGGCCTCGGCGGCGCGCAGAGCTTTGCGTCGGACAGCGTGCTGCTGCGCCTGCGCTGGCAGCCGGGCGCCAGCCGGGGGCAGCCGTGATGCGAAGGCTGGCAGTCGCCGGCCTGGTGCTGGCCGCGCCAGCGCAGGCCGCGATCGTGTTCACTCCGCACGTGTCGGAGTACGCCGTGCTGCCGCGCGGCACCTACCTCGACATCACGGCGGTCCACAGCGCGATCGACCGGATCTGGGACGACAGCGGCAACAAGGTGCCGCTCGGCAATACGGCGATCCCGCCGGGCGAGTCGATCAGCGCCACGCTGCTGCTCGGCCGCTATCTGTGGATCGGCAACCTGTTCGAGGACAGCGGCCTGCCCTTCTTCGACGATCGCAACCAGGTGCTGCGCGTGATCGGCACTGCCGGCCGGCAATCGGCCAGCGGCGCGATCAACGACCTGTCGCGCGACTTCGGCCAGACCTCGCGCGGCAGCGGCTTCGGCGATCTGTTCGTGCTGGGCGGCGTCTACGGCCGGCCGTATCACCACGGCCCGCTGCACGGCAACGGCCTGTACACGCTGACGGTGAAGGCCCCCGTCGGCAGTTTCCAGCGCGATTCGCTGCTCAACCCCGGCACCCGCTACTGGAGCGTGATCCCGCAGCTGTCGCATCACCAGGACTGGTTCGGCCGGCTGTCGATCGACGCCACCGCCGCGTTGCAGGTCAACAGCGCCGCGTCGGCAACCGCCTATGGCGGGCTGACACCATCGAAGCCGGCCAGCGTGGTCAACCTGGAAACGACGTTCGCGTGGAAATTCAGCCCGCACTGGTTTGCCGAGGCGGGCCTGAGCCACTACCGCAGCCTCGGCAGCAACCGCTTCGACGAGGTCAGCCTGAACATCGTTGACCAGCCGGTCCCGCCGAGCACCGCCTGCAACACGTTGCTGGTGCCGGCCGCTCAGTGCAGCCTGGCCAGCCGCTTCTACCTGGCACCGGTGCCGGGCGAGTATCGCGATCGCGGCATCCGCAACAACATCGTCACCGCCGGCTTCAGTTACGTGTACCGGAGCGCAGCGGTCGTCAGCGTTCGCGCCGCGCTGCCGGTGGCCGGTCGCGGCTCGCAGTTCGCGGTGCCCTACTCCGTCTGCGCCAGCACGCCCTGCAATACCGACAGCGAACTGCCGGGGCTGCGCCAGACCGCCCGGCTCAGCGGCGTGCAGGAGGCGGCAGCGGTCAGCGCCTCGCCGTACTACGAGCTGCGCCTCGTGCTGCTGCTGTTCGCGCCTTGAAACGCGCGGTCCAGCTGCTGACGTTGGCGCTGGCCGCCTGCGCGACCGGCGGCGAACCGCCGCCCCGTCCGCATGAACGCGCCTTCCCCGACGGCTTCCGGCCGCCGCTGAGCCAGGCCACCGGCCGGCCGGTCTACGGCTGGGGCGGCGCCCGCCGTCAGCCGGAGGCTGCCGAGAACGCCAGCCCGAGCCGCACGCCGGTGCTGTTCATCCACGGCAACACCGAGGACGCCACCTTCTGGGAGGCCGCGCGCCGCCACTTCCGCGACGCCGGCTGGAACGACGACGAGCTGTGGGCACCGAGCTACGGCTGGGCATCCACCGCCCGCTTCGATGCCAATGACGCCACCGCCGTGACGCTCGACGCCTTCGCCGACGAAGTGCTGCGCTATCTCGGCGAGAAGGGCGGCCGGCCGATCCGCCAGTTCGACATCGTGGCGCACTCGCTCGGCGTCACCGCCGTCCGCCAGTGGCTGACCCAGAGCAACCGCTGGCACCAGGTGCGCAGCTTCGTCGCCGTGGCCGGCGCCAACCACGGCGTCTGGACGGCCCGGCCGGACGCGCGCGGCCCCAGCCGCACATCGAGCTTCGAGCTGTATCGCGGCAGCCCGTGGCTGGCCCAGCTGAACGCCGCCGGTGAAACCGTCGGCGCGATGCGGACGATGACCCTCTACGACGGCACCGGCCGCTACGACACGCTGTTTCCCGACCGTGACGCCGACAGCCCGGCGCTGGCCGGCGCGGTCAACATCGCGTTCAACCGCGAGGCACGCGGCTGGGCCGGCGGCCACGACCACCGGGAACTGGCGAGCGCACCGGCAACGCTGGCGGTGATCGCCGATTTCCTGCGCGCCGGCCCCGAGCCGCTGCCGAACGCCGCGCCGCCAACCGTCGTCCGCGATGGCGACCGCTTGCACGCCGCGCCTGCCGAGGCCCGGCTGCATTGCGCCGGCGAAGGCCGCGACCCCGATCGCCAGACGCCGCCGCAGGCCACGGTGACACTGCCGCCAGGCCAGTGGCTGAGCTGCTACGCGCACAGCCCGGCCAGCGGCCTGTCGAGTCCGCTGGCCCGCCATGCAGCTGTCGCAGGACGCGAAGATGGCATGCCCCTGCAGCTGACCGCCGATCCTGCCGGCGGGCCATTTCCGCAGCCGGTGACGGTGACGCTGCGCGCCAGCGATCCGGCGGCGCTGATCGTCTACTCGATCACCGGCCGGCATCCGGACAGCGGCAGCGCCCGCTATCGCGGCCCGCTCTACCTGCCGGGTCCGGTGGCGCTGACTGCGGTCGCGGTGACCCCGGACGGCCGGCGCTCGGCACCGCTGTGGCTGCGCTACGACGTGGGCCTTGATGTCGACGAGGTGCTGCACAGCCTGCAACGCCAGCTTGACCCGACCGCCGCACTCGATGACCCGGGCGACCGCTCCGATCGCGACTGAACCGTGCTGCGCAGCGGGAACGGGCACAATTCGCGCCGGTCCTGTCGCTGTCCACGCACTCCCATGGAATCGAAAATCGTGTTCGTCACCGGCGCCGGCGCCGGCTTCGGCGCCGCCATCGCCCGCCGCTTCGTCGCCGAAGGCCACCGCGTGATCGCCGCCGCCCGCCGCACCGATCGCCTCGATGCGCTGCGCGCCGAACTGGGCGCGGCGGTGCTGCCGGTGGCGCTCGATGTCACCGCGCGTGCCGCGATCGAAGCGGTGATCGCCGGCCTGCCGGCCGACTGGGCGGCGATCGACGTGCTGGTCAACAACGCCGGCCTCGCCCTCGGCCTCGAACCGGCGCAGCGCGCCAGCCTCGAGGACTGGGAGCGGATGGTCGACACCAACATCAAGGGCCTGATGACGATGACCCGCACAGTGCTGCCGGGCATGGTCGCGCGTGGCCGCGGCCACGTGATCAACATCGGCTCCACGGCCGGGGAGTGGCCGTATCCCGGCGGCAACACCTACGGCGCGACCAAGGCCTTCGTCCGCCAGTTCACGTTGAACCTCCGGGCCGATCTGGTCGGCACTGGCGTGCGCGCCACCGACATCGAGCCGGGCCTGTGCGGCGGCACGGAGTTCTCAACCGTGCGCTTTCACGGCGATCAGGCCAAGGCCGATGCGGTCTACGCCGGCACCCAGCCGCTATCGGCCGACGATGTCGCCGACGCCGTGCACTGGGTGGCCTCGCGTCCGGCCCACGTCAACATCAATCACCTGCAGCTGATGCCGGAATGCCAGGCGATCGGGCCGCTGGCGGTGAAGCGGCGCGAGGCGGCGAACTGATGGCAGCGTTCAAGGATTACGGCGTCATCGTCATCGGCGACGACGAGTTCCACTGGAAAGTGCGCCACTGGGTCGGCGGGCCGGTCGCCGGCGGCGGCTGCGGCGGCCTGTCGGTAACGGTGTCGACCGATCCCGGCCGGCGCCGCGAGCTGATCGTCGAATTCCCGTATGTCGAGTTCGGCCAGGGCAAGCCGAAGTCGGAGATCGGTTTTGCGAACCGGCTTCAGGGCTGCATCGAAGCCGCCATTGCCGACGGTTACCGCCCGAACTCGCGCGGCCGGCCGTGGATCTGGGAAGCCGAGCCGGTCTGAGCCCGGCAGCCCGCGCCGTACAATGTGCTGCTCCCACCGAAAGCCCGGCCGCAAGGCCGCCTGAACGCGTCCCGATGAAATCCCAATTGCAGGACCTGCTGCGCGCCGCCGT
>CAYPJK010000043.1:11346-12272 GCA_964411025.1 uncultured Nevskia sp. | reverse complement strand
CGAGCCCTTCTGGGTTCGCTCGAGGATGTCGTAGTAGGCCTTGCGCTCGCGCTGGATCTGCGCCGACAGGCTGTAGAAGCGTTGCGGGCTGCCGTCGGCACGCGCCAGCAGCAGATCGCCGACCGCCCGGGCGATGCGGCCATTGCCATCGTCGAAAGGATGCAGGGTGACGAACCAGAGATGTCCGAGGCCGGCCATGAGAATCGCCGGCTCGTCCGGGCGACTGTTGAGCCAGTCGAGGAAGCGGCTGACTTCCGATGCGATTCGATCCGCGGGTGGGGCCTCGAAATGCACCCGCTGGCGGCCGACGGGGCCCGACACCACCTGCATCGGCCCGCTGGCATCGTCGCGCCAGCCACCGACCTTGATTCTCGAGAGGCCGGAGTAGCCGGTGGGGAACAGCGCGGCATGCCAGCCGAACAGCCTCTCCCGCGACACCGGTGCCTGAAAGTTGGCAGTGGCATCGAGCACCATCTCGACGACGCCTTCGACGTGTCGATCGACCGGATACAGCGCACCGATGTCCACGCCCAGGCGGCGCGCGATGCTCGAACGCACCGAATCGACGTTTAGTAGCTCACCCTCGATCTCGCTGGTCTTGACCACATCCGCAGTGAGCGCCGACAGACTGGCCTGATCTCGCAGGGATCTGCTCACGTCGGCCAGGCGGCCCATCAACAGGCCCTGAGCGTGACTGACCTTGGCGAGAGGGCCGGCGAGCGCGGCCAGATCGAAGCGCCAGTTCGGCCAGTCATTGGCCTGCCAGATGTAACGATAATCGCCGCTGTTCATGCGGTGATTGTCGGTTGCAATCCCGGCACAAGCAAGATTCGCCGCATTTCTTGCGGATAAAGATGTCATCTTTCGCCGCAAGAAGATCCCATCCGACATCGAGCGCGATGGTGCGAGCAGTTGCGACCCCTGAT
>CAYPJK010000043.1:6156-11336 GCA_964411025.1 uncultured Nevskia sp. | reverse complement strand
CCTGATGGTGGCTGCTCGCGAACAGTAGGCGGCTTTGGGCGAGAACCCTCCCGCTGTCGAGAGCCGTCTATCGTGATCTGAGAAGCATCCCTACCGGGTCAGGTTAAGGGTGCTTACAAAACGGCGCCCACCTGCGCGGCGCGGCCACGCGACTGTATCGACCGAACCCAGCCGACCTGAACACTGGCGCCGGCAAACTGCACATCAGCGCCAAGATGTTGCGCGGCGCCACCAACATCCTGCGCAGCGGAGCTGCGCTCGCGCTACTGCGCGTCCTCAGACATTGGCTTGTATGGCGACTTGCCCTAGAGCCCGATCGTCAGATCCTCGTCGCGTATTCATTTGTAAGTAAAATGAAGACAGATATTATCCGGAGACCTTCCATGGCCCAGACGACGATGACGGTTCGCCTGAACGAGACGCTCAGCGACTTCGTGGCTGCCAACGTGGGCGAGCGCGGTGCCTACGAGAACGTCAGCGAGTACATGCGCGACCTGATCCGTCGCGACATGGAGCGGGTGGAACGGGAAGCCTTCGACCGGCTCAAGGCTGAACTGGCGCAGGCCTATGCGGCGCCCGAGTCTGCCTACAAGCCGCTGAAGGCTGCTGACGTGATTGCGCGCAATCGGGTCTGATCAGGTCTTCTGTCCGTGAGCCTTGTACGCATTCAGGAAGCGGCGTCCTGGCGGCTGGACGAGATCTACCGCTACACGCGCGAGCGTTGGGGCGAACCGCAGGCCGATCGGTACCTCACGGGCCTGTTCGAGGCGTTCGACCGGATCGAGTCACACGGTGTCGCTTCCCGACCGGTCCCGGCCGAGTTCGGCGTTCAGGGGTTCTTCTTTCGCTACGAGCGTCACTTCGTCTATTGGCGGCGACTGTCCAACGGCGACATCGGAATCGTGACAATCCTGCGCGGGCGCATGCACCAGATCGAGCGGCTGCGAGATGACTTCTTCGGGGAACCCCCGTCTGACACTGGTCAACCTGATTCGTAGTCTTGCCGGTACTGACGATCTCGCCAAAGCGTGATCAGGTCGCGGGCGCGGGCTGATCATCTGGTTCGGGGCGCTGCGCGATTGCGATGGTGACTTGTGCGCAACCTGTCGGCGTTTCGCATGCTGTCGACTACCCCCGGATGGGTCCTCGGAGCGGTCTGCGAAAGGCTGGCCTATCCGCCGTTCTTGAACCAGAATTTGAACCTAAATTCGGCTAAAGTGGGTTATCGGACGTTGTGTTCGCGTTATGTCGGCGTTGCAGAGATTTAAATGATTTCAGCAGCTTGAGATGGGTTTCTTGAGATTTTCGAGGCTTCAGGTCGCTTTGAAAATCCCCGTGTCGGCGGTTCGATTCCGTCCTCGGCCACCATTTCCAGTACCCCAGTATTCCGAGATTTACCGATAAGCCCGCAGAAATGCGGGTTTTTTCGTTGTGCGGGGGCGCTCGGATCGACCAATTCTGATGGCAGCCGACGGATAACCGGATAGAAATCCGGATAACTCGAAAGCCGGACGGATAACCGCATGAACAGCAACAAGCGCAAGGAACTCACCAACGCAGCCTGCCGTAACGCGAAGCGGCAGGAGAAGGCGTGGAAGCGGCACGATGTCCGGGTTTGTTCCTTCTGATCAACCCGGACGGATCGAAGCGGTGGCCCTGCGCTACATCTTGAACGGCAAGGACGGCCTGATGTCGCTCGGCGTCTCTCCTGACGTGTCGTTAGCGAAGGCGCGCAAGGATCGCTGAACCGCTTCTTCACGTCCGATCTCCTGCTTCATGATCGGACTCTAGACGCCATTGCTACTCAATCTCGGGGGCATCGCTGGCATGCTCGACATATTGGCCTCCGGTATCCGGTCTCGCGGTCGGTCGTTCTCACGCGTTCGCCAGCCCCACGCGAGATGAATTGCAGGGGGGATTCAGCCGAGTCCGCCGTCGCCATTCATCTGCAGCCTTTGAAGCGCGATCTGGACGGAGACCCGGTCATGCACACCAAGCTTTTCGTAGATGTTGCGGGTATGCCATTTGGCGGTTTCCGGCGAGATGCGCAAGGCTTGGGCGATCCGCTTGGTCGGTAGGTCGCGTGCGAGCAGGAACAGGATTTCGCGCTCGCGGGAGGTGAACCCGGCCTTGGCGCCGCTTAGCGTCGCGTCGGTCCAGCCACTGCCCGGGGCGATCATTCGCTGTGCAGCGGCTGGCGTCGGCAGCCGGGTGGCCAGCGCAGCCTTCAGGCGATCGAGGTAGCCGTGCAGAGGCGCTGGCAGTGCTTTGCGCAGCTCCGGAGATTCCAGCAGCGTCCCGTCGGTGAGGGCATCGACGATGCTGCGGATCAGTCCCCTTTCCGCGCCCCATCCGAGCACCGGAAGCAGCGTGTTGATGGCGGCCGCCGCATCGCCGGCCTGCCAGGCGAGGTTCGCGACCATTGCTTCGACCGACAGCCAGGCGCGCAGCCACGGCAAGGGCTTGAGTTCAGCAGCGAGGGCGACAGCTCCCCGGCAGGCGAATGCCAGATCGCCACGGCCGGCCGCCAGTCGCAGCGACGACAGTCGGGCTAGATAGTTGATGACGCCCTGCGGCGAACTCATCAGGCCGACCGAATCATTGCGCAGGGCATCAAGCCGGCCGGTGAGTTCGGCCAGCGTGTGGCTGCGGCCTTCGCGCAGCGCCAGTTGGATACGCGCTGCCAGCGCATGGGCCACGATCCGCGGCAGCCGGCCCTGCTCGCCGATCTGCAGCATGTCGTCCAGCAGTTCCTGCGCTTCGCCGGCGGCATTGCGCAGTATCAGGCTGCGGGCCAGCGCGACGCCGCCGGCGGTGCTGCTGCCTGGCGTTGAATACTTCAGGCGCAGGTGTTCCCGTCCGCTGGCCAGCGCCAGCACCTCGTCGATCTGGTCGCGTTCGTAGAGCACGTCGAGCAACGGCCCGAGCGTCACCACGACCACCATCGAACGGCGGCCGCGATGTTCCTCGGCGCGTTTGACGGCGCGGCGGAGGATGGCTTCGGCGCTCGCTATCCGGCCCTCGGCGGCATCACATTCGCCGGAGACCACGGCGGCATAGGCATGGGTCAGCAGACCCTGACCCTGCATGTCGAGTGCGCCGGACTGATACAGCGTCTGACGCGCCGCATCGAATCCGCCGCGGACGAATTGGGTCCATGCCAGCACGCTGGCGCAGCCGGCATTGACCACCGCGCTGAGCTGCCGCGCCGCGTCAGGCACCGCTGCCGCGGCCGCTTCGGCAGCTTCAACGTGATCGGCAATTGCATGGCTGAAGGCGGTTGCTGTCTTCACTTCGATATCGAGCGCGGCATTGCGCCGCTGCGCGATCTGCAGGCGCTGCGAGTTCAGCAGCTCGGCGGCAGCGAAGGTCTCGTGCATCGTCACCCGGGCCCAGACTTCGGTCAGTTGCAAGCCAGGGTTGCGTTCGAGGTGCGCCGGATGCAGGCGATCGAGCCAGTCGAGGCAGCGATTCGGGAAGCCTTCCAGCGCGATGTTGCGGCCTTCGGCTTCAAGCAGTGCTCCGGCCTGCGTCGTATCGCCGGCATCGATCCAGCGGTCGATGGCTGTCGCAGCATCCTTCTGGACAGCGGCCCATTCGGCGAGTCGCGCCGACAGCTTGCGGAAGCGTGCCGGGGTGCCTGAGGCGACGCTGCCGCGAAGGACCTCGGCCACCACCGGATGCAACGTGTGGCGATCGGCTCCGCGTGCGCGAACCAGCGGATTGCGCGCGGCCAGCCGATCCAGTGGTGGCCATGCCGCATCGGTCTCGGCATGGACGTGACGCATCAGTCGCTCGTCGGCCGCACCCGCGAGCGCCAGCACTTCCAGTGCCTGCCGGTCGTCATCGGCGAGATCGGCGAGCACTTCCTCGGCGACATAGGCGGCGATCTGCCGGTGCGGCAGCAGACCGTCGCGGACCGCCGCTTCCAGCGAGATGCCGCGCGGCAGGCTGGCGATCATCAGGCTCAGCAGTCCCGGCCATCCCTCGCTGCGCTCGTGGACATCGTTGAGGACGACAGCGCCGGGCGACTCGCCGCATTCGCCGATCACGTAGTCGGTGGTCTCCGCGAAGCTGAAGGCCAGCTCCATGGGCTCCACGCTGATCAGGCGGCGCTCAGCCCGCCATCCGCCGAGCGGCAGACCGGGGTTGCTGCGGCCGGCCAGCACAACCCGCAGGGCGGGAACCGAGGTGTCGAGCAACTCCTGCAGCAATGACAGGCTACCGGGGTGGCGCAGCCGATCGAGTCGGTCGACGAGCAGCACCACAGGCTCGGTCTGCCGGGTCAGCGAATTCAGCAGGTGTTCCGGCGATCGCGGCGCATTTCGGCTGCCGGAGATCACGCCAGCGGTTGCAAGGCTGGTGGTCAGGTAGGCGAGCAGCCGGCCGGTATCGTTGGCGTCATCGGCCAGCGTCAGCCAGGCCACGGCCCGGGATTGCTTCCGGCATTCGGTGTGCAGCAGCCGCAGCACGCTGGTCTTGGCGTGTCCGGCCGGCGCCACGATCGACACGATTCGGGCCGGGGAGTCGAGCGACTTGAACAGCGAGGTCACCAGCGCTTCACGTGCGAGCCGGAGCGTCGGAACGGCCGGCGGCACCAGACGGCTTTCGACCAGTGGCGGCGACGGGGCCTGGGATGTGCGCGCATTCATCGTGTCGAGCGTACCGCGATCAAGCGGCGTGCAAGCGGGCCGTGGAGCCTTGCCCCCCCGACGACCCACCCTCGGTGGGGGGCGTACCAGCAGGGAGCGGCTGTGACACTCGCGCCACCCATTTTCTCGAGGAGAACCGACACCATGAAAGTCCGGGAAATCGATATCGACTTCACCCAGGGCAAGCTGCACTGGACGCCGGATGATCCCGAGTTCGCGCAGTTCTGGAACGCCACCTCGACCTTCCTGCCGTATCTCGAGCCGTTCCTGAATCGCACGGTGCGCGCCGGCATCGACAAGCTGCCGGCCGATGCCGCCGAACTGCGCGAACACTGCCGAATCTTCATCGCCCAGGAAGGGCGACATTACAAGAACCATGAGAAGCTCAACGCCTTCCTGCGCGCCAACGGCTACCCGGGTCTGGCCGAGCGCGAAGCGAAGATGAAGGCCGACTACCAGCGCTTCTGGGATCAGAAGGGCCACAAGTACTGCATGGGCTACGCCGAAGGCTTCGAGACGCTCGGACCG
>CAYPJK010000043.1:0-6146 GCA_964411025.1 uncultured Nevskia sp. | reverse complement strand
GCCTGCTTCTTTCTGGAAGCCGCCCGCGAACTCGACAAGGCGAGCGTCGATGATCCCACTGCCGATCTCTGGCGCTGGCACCTGGCCGAGGAGTACGAGCACCGCCACGTCGCCAACTATCAGTTCCACGCCATCTACAACAGCTACTGGTATCGGCTCTGGGGCATCTGCTACTCCGCGCCGCACATGCTCGGCTACATGATCCGCACCGGCTGGTACATGGTGAAGGAAGACTGGAAGTCCGGCCGCATCAAGGACCCGTGGAAGAGCCGCCTGCGTTTCGCCGGAATGCTGATGCGGATGTTCGCCTACGTGGTGCCGCGCACCATCGCCAGCTTGCACCCGAAGTACGACCCGATGCACCTGCCGCCGCCGAAGCGGGCGATGGCGGTGCTCGAACACGCTGAAACCCGCTGGGCGCGCAAGCCTGCGGTGCAGCCGCAAGCCGCCTGATCACCCCCTCAACGATTCAACACTCGACATGACTCAGAACATCAAGCACGGCCTGTTTGTCATCCTCGGCATCGCCGCCATGGTGCTGACCTGGCCACACGCCTTCGACTGGATGCGAGGCGGCGGCAACATTCTCGACCCGTTCCAGTTCTTCGGCGACGCCATCCGCGCCGGCGGCACCGCTGCATTCCTGAGCATCGACATGGCCATTGCCTGGCTGGTGTTCATGATCTGGGTGGTCTACGACGCGAAGCGGATCGGCCTGGGAGCCAAGTGGGGCTGGTTCTTTGTGGCGCTGTCCTACATCGGCGTGTCGTTCACGTTCCCGGTCTATCTGGTCACTCGCGAACGCTTTCTCGATGGTCGCAAGACGTCCGCCGGCTGATGAAGCTGCCCGTCTCGAAGCCGAGTGAAGACCGCTATGAAGACGCTGACCCAGATTGCCGCCGAGTTCCCGCCGGCGCAGGCGCTGCGCCACCGGATGCGCGACGGCGGCCGCGAATCGCTGGCGCACATGCTGATGTTTCCCGAGCATGGCCTTGCCGGCTTCATTTATCCGACGGTGCTGACCAACGGCCACGCCAAGGGCCGCGCCTGCCTGATCGGGCCTGCGCTGTCTGACCCTGTGCAGGAAGAGATCGAAGGCCCGGTGCCGGACACGCTGGACTTCGACGACTGGCACACCGGTCCGTTGAGGATGGCGGTGCGCAAGCCTCACCAGTCGGTCGATCTGGCCTGGCAGGGCACGCGTATCCAGTTTGAAGGCCACTTCGAGGCCAAGCACCCGCCGTATGCGTTCAGCATGCATCCGCTCGGCAATCCGCCGTACTACGGCGACGACCGCACCGAGCAGCACGGCCGCGTGGTCTGCGATCTCGCCGTTGATGGTCGTGCGATCAAGGCCGAGGGTTGGCTGATCCGCGATCACAGCTGGGGGCCGCGCATCTGGGGCCTGAACCAGCACTACAAGTGGTTTCACGCGGTGACCGCGAGCTGCTCGATCCACTTCTTCGAGATGCAGTCCTACGGCCGCGTGCAACTGCGCGGCTTCCTGCATCGCGATGGCGTGATGGAGCATCTGGCGAACATCGACTGCGACTACCAGTTCGACGAACAGATGATGCACAAGGTCGTTCGAGCGACGGTGACCGACACCGCCGGCCGCCGCGCGGTCATCGACGGTCAGGCGTTCGCCAACATCCAGCTGGAGTTCGATCCGATGATCTATCTGAACGAGGCCGCGCTGACGCTCACCATCGATGGCGAAACCGGCACCGGCTGGTGCGAGTTCTGCTGGAACCGCAACTACCTGGAGTTCGCGCGCCAGCACGTCCAGACTTACGGCTGATTCCGCCAGGAGCCGCCGATGGACCCAATCCCCGCCGTGGTGCCGGTTGATGCCGTCGATGCCGCCTGGTTGAGCGCCGTGCTGCGCGAGGCCGGCCGCATCGGCGCCGAGCAGATCGTCGACGTGCAGCGCGCGCCCTGCGGCGTCGGCCAGCTTGCCGATTCGTTCCGCTTCGCCGTGCGCTACGACCGCCCGACCGCGGCGGCCACGACCTGGGTCGCCAAGTTCGCGTCCCGCGATGCCACCAGCCGCGAGTTCGGTCGCAGCAGCGGCTACTACCGCAGCGAGATAGGCTTCTATCGCGAGCTCGCGTCCCGCTTGCCGGTCTCGGTGCCGGTGGCGGTACATGCCGCACTCGACGCCAACCAGACCGATTTCGTGCTGCTGATGGAAGACCTGGCACCGGCACGACAGGTCGACCAGCTCGACGGCTGCAGCGCCGACGAATCGGCCCGGGTGCTGGAGCAGGCCGCAGCACTTCACGCCAAGAGCTGGCATTCCACCGAACTGGCGAAAGTTGACTGGCTGCAGAGCCCGCTGAAGATCTTCACCCATGCCACCGATGCCTTCGCCGACATCGTCCAGCGCTTTCCGGAACTCTGCGGCGATCTGGTGCCGGATCAGGATCTCCGGGTTGCCGCGCAACTGATCGACCATTCCGAGCGCTGGAAGCAGCTGTTCGCCACCCCGCAATGCCTGTGGCACAGCGATCTGCGTGCCGACAACGTGATGTTCGACGCGGCTGCTGGTCAGCGCCCGGTGGTGATCCTCGACTGGCAGGGCTTGGGCTACGGCCTCGGCACCATCGACGTCGCGTACTGGTTGGGCACCAGCATGGCCACAAGCGAGCGGCGCAGCCACGAGCGGACACTGGTCGACCACTATCACGCCGCCCTGATCGGCCACGGTGTTCGCGACTACAGCCGGGAGCGCTGCTGGAACGACTACCGGCGCAATGCCATCCACGGCCTGCAGATCGGCGTGTTCGGCCTGGGTGCGGTCAAGCGCTCGCCCCGCGGCGACCGCATGTGGCAGAACTGGATTGCCCGCACTGCGGCTCAGGTCCGGGATCTCGATAGCTACGCCGAGCTTGAACGCTCGGGCTGAGGCCGAGGGTGCTGTCCGGCGAAGCCGGAGCGGGATCTGCAGGTGCCGCAAGCCGTTTCGTGGTTGAGGCGGTTCACGAGATGCAGCGCACCTTCGACGTGAATGGATCTCAGGCTTTGCGCTCGAACACCAGCAGCGTGGAGCTGGCGGTCGCGTAGAGCTGGCCTTGGGCATCGGTGATGCGCGCCTCGGCAAAGGCCACGCGCTTGCCCATGGTCACGACCTTGCCTTCCGCCAGGATGGGGCCGGTATCGGCGCTCAGGCCCCGGTGGTAGGCGACTTTCAGTTCCAGCGTCGTGTAAGCCTGGTCCGCGCGCAGGGCGGAGTGGACGGCGCAGCCGCAGGCAGAGTCGAGCAGCGTCGCGGCATATCCGCCATGCACAGAGCCGATCGGGTTGTAGACGTGCCGTCCCGGGATGGCCTCGAAGACTGCGCGGCCTTCGGAAACCTCCTTCAGCGTGAACTGAAGGGTCTCGCCGATGGCCGGTTGGCGAGCGCTGGCGATCCAGGCTTGCAGTTGCGCCAGTCCGCTTGCGTTCTGATGGGGCGTCGGAGTCATTGAAGAGGGTCCGTTGGGTGGTTGTGGATCGATGCCGGTGAGCTGGCCTTGGGTTCGGTGACGAGGCTGGAGAGCGGGTCGGCGCTACCGCAAGCGCCCGGCTGCTGATGGCGTGAGCGGCCGGGCGGGTGCTGCGCGACGATCAGGCTGCCTGCTGGTCGCGGCAGCCGGGATTGGCGCCGACAGCGATCAGAACTGATAGCCCAGACGGATCGCCAGTTCGTTGGTCTGGCTGATCAGGTGCATCAGGTTCTTGTTCGGGTTGTTGCCCCAGGCGTTGTCGTGAACGAAGTTGTAGAACAGGTTCACCGTCAGGTTGCCGCGCGGCTTCCATTGCAGCCCGGGCTGGAACAGGATGCCGCCCTGCACGTCGATCAGCGTCACGGCGCTGAGTTCGTAGATGTAGTTCGGGAACGGCTGCAGCACGCCGAACACCGCGTAGTTCGCGCCAGCGCTGATGCCCGGGTTGATCTTCGGGTTGGTGCTGGTCGGCACATGTGGATCGAGCCTGATGCCGTTGCGGCTGTAGTTCTCGCTGCCGTAGCCGTCGAGCAGGAAGCCGACCAGATCGCTGTTCTTCTGCCACAGGTACTGGAACACCAGGAAGGTGGCCGGGAACTCGCTGGAGAATCGCTGGTACTTCTCGGCCACGAAGCCGATCTGGATTTCCTCGCGCTTGTCGAAATCGCGCCCGAGGTCGATCGCCGTGAACACCCGCTTCGGCGTGTAGGTCGCTTCGAGGTTCATGATGATCTGGTCGAAGATCGAGCCCGGCTCCGCTTCGGTCACATAGCCGCCGCCGATGCCGAAGATGTTCTCGGCGAAGTAGTGGCGTTCGATGTGGCCGCGCAAGCCTTCGCCGGCCTGAAAGAAGGCGTTGAGCTGGTTCGCCGCAGCGTCCGGGTTCTGGCCGATGTCGCGGGCAAGCAGACTCTGCGCGGCCTCGAAATCGCTGACCACGCGGTTCAGGCCGTCGAGGGCGTCAAGCTTCTGATAGCCCGCGTAGTTGAACCATTCCTCGGCGCTGAACAGGCCGGCTGGTGCCACCTCGAACGGCGTTTCCGCCAGCAGCGGGCCGCAGCCCTGACCGGCGGTGCCGAGCACCAGATTGCAGTACTGGTTGAACGCGAGGCCGAGGACGTTGGAATTCGGCAGCGCCTTGTTGACGCCGGATTTGGTCCAGCGGATCGCGCCCAGCGGGTTGTAGCGATGGGTGAACATCGCCTGCAGGCTGTAATTGCCGAACTCGCCCTTGAAGCGGATGCCGTAGTTCAGATTCTCGTTGTAGCCGCCCTGGTCGTAGCGGTCGTGCAGCGTGAACTGCGAGGCCACCACGTTGTACGGCGTGTTGACGTTGTTGATGACGGTGGGGATGAACTGCTGCACGAAGAAATCAGCCGCAACCTGATCGGTGACCTGCTGGGAGATGCGGATGCCCGGTGCCGAGGCGCGCACGTCGGCGTATTCCTCCAGCGCCCGGTTGAGGATCAGGTGGCGGCGCAGGTCGAGACCGTTGGCGGTATCCATGATCCGGAAGAACAGCAGCTGCCCCCAGGCCACGGTCTGGTTGCCGACTCTCACCGTGGTGCCGCCGCTGTTCCACTGCAGGAAGAAGGCCGGCAGATCGACCATGTAGTTGCGGCCGGAACGCTCGAAGAAGATCGGGTTCTTGTTCCCTTCAACCTGGTAGCCGAGCTTGTCGGGCGTCGTGTGGTACTGGCGTGACTCGCCGCCGGAGATGCCGCCGTTGATGCCGGCGTAATCGCGGTAGTCGAAATCGAGATAGCCGAGATCGTCCGGGTCGTAGACCGCGCGCAGGCGGGTGATCAGCGACCAGTCGCCCCAGGACAGCGTCGGGCTCAGCTCGAAGCGCAGCAGGTGGTAGTTCAGCAGCTGGTTCTTCAGCGGCACGTAGCGGGTGACGGTGTCGTTCAGGCCAACCTGCTGGCTGACGCCGAGCGTCGGCGGCAGCACGCCGAGGCCGCCGAGCGGAATCAGGCCGGCCGGGCCGATCAGTGCATCGGTCGGCTGCAGCGGCACGGCGTAGCCGAGCGCCGGATTGCCGGGTTCGCGGCGGATCGCCACGCCATTGGCAAGATCACCGAACTGATTGGCCTGCTGCACGCGATCATCGGTGCTGAAGGCCATGTCGAAGCGAACGAAGCCGTTGTACGAGAAATCCGCGCCGAGAAACTTCGAGCCGGCGCCGCCGGCCGCTTGCACGCTACCGCTTGCGAAACCGGCGATGCCGGCCACGATCCATCCCCAACGCCTTGTGTTGGACATACGCATCCCGCTCCCTTGCTGGTGGTGGTTGCGGCCAGGTGCCGCACCGGGTGTTCGACGGGCCGGCCGTGGCCCGGTCGAGTTCCCGGGCGGCCCGCTCCGATTCCCCCTCGGAGCCGGCCGCCCGGCATTGATGTGTTGCTGCCGCGCGTGTCGCTCAGTGCGTGTCGAGCTGGAAATCCTTGCGAATGCCGGCATCGACCAGCGCGGCCGGCGCGAAGCGGCGCAGCAGGCTCAGGCGGCCAGCGAGATTTCCCGCTGCGTAGCGCAGCCGCGGCTTGGCCGCCCGCGCGGCCTTCAGCACCACCTCGGCGACCACCGCCGGGTCATCGCCCTTGGCAATCGAGACCTGCATAAAGGCAGTGAGCGCCGTGCGGTTGCGGCGGTACTCGT
>CAYPJK010000042.1:0-12349 GCA_964411025.1 uncultured Nevskia sp. | reverse complement strand
CCAACACCTTCAACATCTCCACGGCATCGATGTTCGTGGCGGCGGCCGCCGGTGCCAAGGTGGCCAAGCACGGCAATCGAAGCGTGTCGTCGAAATCCGGCAGCGCCGACGTGCTGGAGGCGCTGGGTGCCAACATCGAGCTGGCGCCGGATGCCGTCGCCCGCTGCCTGGCCGCCACCGGCATCGGCTTCATGTACGCGCCGAAGCATCATCCGGCGATGAAGAACGTCGCCGCCGTGCGCCGCGAGATGGGCGTGCGGACGATCTTCAACATCCTGGGCCCGCTGACCAACCCGGCCAGCGCGCCGAACATCCTGATGGGCGTGTTCCATCCCGATCTGGTCGGCATTCTGGTTCGCGTGCTGGACAAGCTCGGCGTGCAACGGGCGCTGGTGGTCTGGGGCCGCGACGGCATGGACGAGATT
Source organism: uncultured Nevskia sp. (assembly GCA_964411025.1). Lineage (GTDB taxonomy): Bacteria > Pseudomonadota > Gammaproteobacteria > Nevskiales > Nevskiaceae > Nevskia. Next base: position 11,924 of record CAYPJK010000042.1, on the reverse strand, counting down.
TCTCTCGGTGCCTCGACCCTGGTCGGTGAGCTGCGCGATGGCGCAATCCGCGAATACGACATCCACCCCGAGGATTTCGGCCTGCGGATGGCGGCCAGCCGCAACCTGGCTGTGGCCGACGCCGGCGAATCGAAACGGCTGCTGCTGCAGGCGCTTGACGATGTCGATGGCCAGGCACGCGACATCGTCTGCCTGAATGCCGGCGCCGCCCTGCACGCCGCCGGGGTGGCCGCGTCGATCGCCGATGGCGTGGCCCGGGCACGCACGGCAATCGCCAGCGGCGCGGCGCGCGCGAAGCTGGACGCCTACGTGGCTGCCTCGAACGCCGCCGCCTCCGAAACCTGAGCCGCAAGCCCATGAGCGACATTCTGGAAACCATCCTGGCCCGCAAGCGCGAGGAAATCACGGCGCTGCAGGCACGCATCGACATCGGCACGCTGGAGCGCATCGCGCTGGCCCAGCCGGCGCCACGCGGCTTCGCGGCGGCGCTCTCGGCCAAGGCCGCCAGCGGGGCGGCGGTGATCGCCGAGATCAAGAAAGCGAGCCCGTCGAAAGGGCTGATCCGGGCCGACTTCAATCCCGGCTGGCTGGCCGAGGACTACGCGCGCGGCGGGGCGGCCACCCTGAGCGTGCTGACCGACCGCGACTTTTTCCAGGGCCATGACGACTATCTCGTCGAGGCCCGCCAGCACACGGCATTGCCGGCGATCCGCAAGGATTTCCTGATCGATGAGCTGCAGATCGTCGAGGCCCGCGCGATCGGCGCCGATTGCGTGCTGCTGATCGCCGCCGCACTCACGCCGAGCCGGCTCGGCGAACTGGCGCGGCTGGCGCAGGAACTGGAGATGGACGTGCTGATCGAAGTCCACGATCGCGCCGAGCGCGACGCGATGATCGGCCTCGATCTGCGGAAGCCGGTGCTGCTCGGCATCAACAACCGCAACCTGCGGACCTTCGAGACGCGGCTGGACACGACGATCGAGCTGCTCGACGGCATCCCCGCCGGCTACGACGTGGTCACCGAAAGCGGCATCGGCACACCCGCCGACGTGCGGACGATGATGGCGGCCGGTGTCCGGCGCTTCCTGATCGGCGAATCGCTGATGCGCCAGCCCAGCCCCGGCGATGCGCTGAAGCAGCTGATCGGCTGACCGGCCAGGTTCCCGCCGCGCGCGGCGGCGGGCCGGCTTAGCTGGCGGCCTTGTTCTTGGCCAGTCGGCCGCTGGCGAGCAGCACGATGCTGCGGCCCTGCGACAACACCACGCCGTCTTCCTCCAGCTTCTTCAGCACGCGGCCGGCCATTTCCCGCGAGCAGCCGACGATCCGGGCAATTTCCTGGCGGCTGACCTTGACCAGTGTGCCGCGCGCGTGGGCCTTGGCATCGGGCTGGGCCGCCAGGTCCATCAGCGTGCGGGCCATGCGGCCGGCAACATCGACGAAGGTCAGGTCGCGCAGGCGACCGGAGGTATCGCGCAGGCGGGCCGCCAGCTGACCGGCGACCTCGAACATGATGTCCGGCTGCTCGCGGACGAACGTCCGGAATGCCGGGTAGCTGACCTCCGCCAGCAAGGTGGCCGTGCGGGTGCGGACCACGGCGGTGCGGACGTTCTGCTCGGGAAACAGCCCCATTTCGCCGAAGAAATCACCGGCGTTGAGGTAGGCCAGCACCATTTCGCGGCCGTCCTCGTCTTCCACCAGCACGCTGACCGAGCCGGTCAGGATCAGGAACAACGACTGCGGCTGGGTGCCGGCGTTGACCACGACCTGCTTGGGTGCGTAAGAGCGCTTGTGGGCGATGTTGATGAAGGCCTGCACAGCCGGTTTTTCAAGCACGCCGATTCCCTCGAGTTGTCCCTGGTGCACGCCGGAATAACAGTCGCCGGCGTAAAATCTTGATTCGGAAAATATCACAGCTCTGGAAGCGGCCGGACAATCAAATGGAAGCTCGAGTCAAGTGGCATGAGAACGCCGTTTTCATTGCAGAAAGCGGCAGCGGTCATGGCATCGTCGTCGACGGTCCGGCCGAGATCGGCGGCCGCAATCTCGGCCCGCGGCCGATGGAGCTGATGCTGATGTCGGTCGGCAGCTGCTCGGCCGTCGACATCGTGCAGATCCTCAAGAAGGCACGGCAGCCGGTCAGCGGCTGCGAGGTGAAGGTGTCAGGCGAACGCGCCGATACCGATCCGAAGGTATTCCTGAAGATTCACCTGCACTTCATCGTGTCCGGCGCCGGGCTTTCCGAAAATCACGTCAAGCGGGCGGTACAGCTGTCGGCGGAAAAGTACTGCTCGGCATCGATCATGCTCGGCAAGGCCGCCGAGATCACCCACGGCTACGAGATCGTCGCCGCCGACTGAGTGGCGCCACCGCGGTGTCTCCCGGCGGTCACATTGATCCGGGAAATTTGTTGGATAATGTCGCCCCTTCGCTGGCGTGCCCAGGCATACGAAGGTGCTCGTTTTTCTGTTTGCGCCCCACTGGGAGATGCACGTTGGCAAAGCCCACGAACAATCCGAAGCTCAAGCTGCTGGGTTTCAACAACCTGACCAAGAGCTTGAGCTTCAACATCTATGACATCTGCTACGCGCGCAATTCCGCGCAGCAGCAGGAGTACATCGAGTACATCGACGAGGCCTACAACGCCGAACGCCTGACCGCGATCCTGACCGAGGTCGCGCACATCATCGGCGCCAACATCCTGAACGTGGCCCGCCAGGACTACGACCCGCAGGGCGCTTCGGTGACCATGCTGATCTCCGAAGGCCATCTCGACGGCCTGCCGACGCCGACCAACACCAAATCCTCCAAGGGCAAGGAGAAGGAATCGGTGGTGGCGCATCTCGACAAGAGCCACATCACGGTCCATACCTATCCGGAAAACCATCCGGACGCCGGCATCTCGACGTTCCGCGCCGACATCGACGTGTCGACCTGCGGCAAGATCTCGCCGCTGAAGGCCTTGAACTACCTGATCAAGAGCTTCGAAAGCGACATCGTGGTGATGGACTACCGCGTACGCGGCTTCACCCGCAACGTGCGCGGCATGAAGCACTTCATCGACCACCAGATCGACTCGATCCAGAACTTCCTGTCGCGGGAAGCGAAGGAGAAGTACGACATGGTCGACGTCAACGTCTACCAGGAGAACATCTTCCACACGAAGATGCGCCTGAAGCAGCTCGATCTCGACACCTACCTGTTCGGCGAAGGCGTGTCCGAACTGCCGCCGCGCGAAGCCAAGCGGATTCGCGAGCGGGTCGACCACGAAATCATGGAAATCTTCTACGGTCGCAACATCCAGCGCTGAACGCTGACGTAGCCCCTAGCCCGCCTTTCCGGCGGGCTTTTTCGTGGTGAACGGCAGCGAAAGCGCCCGGGGAACGGCTCGGGGAGGCGTCGAATGGGCAAACGCGGCCCGCTTTGCATTCACGGCCCGATAGGGAGCCGTAAAGAACAATCATCGCAGCCATCTGGACGTCATCAGGCTGTTAAAACAGAATCAGGAAACGGAACCATTTCAAGTCTTCTCCCCTGATTCCAACCGACTGCCGGCAGAATCGACGTGAATCCGAAGTTCGGCCCCCTCGCCGCCGTTTTCACCTTGCGCAGGCACGACGCCCTGGCGATCCGTGACGACTGGCGTCGCGAGTTCACCGAAGACTGCAACCGTACCGCGCTGTCCAATATTCGGCACCTGTTCTGGGCCGCGACCCTGCTGAACCTGGTCGCGCTTGCCGCTTACGACCTGCCGATCTTCCTCGTCGGCCTGTTCGAACAGCACCGGATGTACGGCGACCTGGTCGTCTGGCGGCTGGCCAATATCGCGGCGCTCGGCAGCTGGTTGCTGGTGGCACGTGCATTCGGCCCGGCGCCGCCACCGGCGACCGCGCACCGGATGACCAGCGTCGCCATCCCGATCGCGCTGGCGCTGTGCATCTGGCACGCGGTGCTCAGCCAGACGCTGGCGGTGGACGTGTCGATCTACGCGCTGGTCCTGTTCGTGGTCGCCGGCATGATCGTCACGCCCCACCGCAGCAAGCTGATCGCCTATCCGATCGGCTTTGTCGTGCTGATCATCGGCATCGCGGCGATCAACCCGAACCCGCTGGTGGTGTACGCGATCGGCGTCAACGCCTTCTGCCTGACCGCCTGCGCAATGCTGGCCGATGAGGTCTGGTACCGTGCCGCCATCCGCAACTTCGTGCTGCGCCGGACGCTGATCGAGGAGCGGGCGCGCGCCGACGACCTGCTGCACAACATCATGCCGACCGCAGTGGCGGAGCGGCTGAAGCAGGGCGAGAACCATGTCGTGGAGTTCCATGACGAGGTCTCGGTGATGTTCGCCGACGTCGTCGGCTTCACCCAGCTGGCCACCGAACTGCCGCCGCCGCAGCTGATCCAGATGCTGGAAACGCTGTTCCAGGCTTTTGACGAGATCGCCGAGCAGCACGGCGTGGAGAAGATCAAGACAGTCGGCGACGGCTACATGGCAGCCGCCGGCGTGCCGGCAGCGACGGCGGATCATGCCGATCGGATCGCGCAAATGGCGCTGGCGATGCTGGCCGCCGGTGAGCGCATCGGCCGCGAATCGGGCTTGGCGCTGAACCTGCGGATCGGCATTGACGCCGGGCCTGCGATCAGCGGCGTGATCGCGCAGAAGAAGTTCGCGTATGACCTCTGGGGCGACACGGTCAACACCGCCAACCGGATGGAGTCGACCGGCGCGGTCGGCCGCATCCATGTCACCGATGCCTTCCGCCAGCGGCTCGGCGACCGCTTCGTGTTCGAGCGCCGGGGCCCCCAGGAACTCAAGGGCAAGGGGCTGATGCCGAGCCATTTCCTGATCGGCATGGCGGCGGCGCAGGCCGCCTGAACCGCGATGGCCGGCGCGGCCCGAAGGCGCGCCGCCGGCCCGAAAAACGTTTACCAGTGCTCGCCCTTGAAGACGTTGGCGAACACCACCTGCTCCAGCGTCGGCTTGTCGGCCTTGCGGTCCTTGTCCCGGGCACCGCGGGCCGCCGTCGAGGACGGGAACAGCTGGAAACCCTTCGACAGGATGTAGTCGTTGAGCTTCGGCCACACCGCGTACGACAGCGCCGCCGCAGTGCCGAGCGGCGTGGCGATCGATTTCGGCTCCTCGACGATCGCCTTGATGACGGTATCGGCGGCGTCGTCCGGCGACCAGGTCGGAATGTACGAGTAGATCTTGGTCGGCGCGATCATCGGCGTGCGCACCAGCGGCATGTAGATCGCCGTGGTGCGGATATTGCTGCCCTTGACCTCCGCCGACAGACAGCGCGTAAATGCATCCAGCGCGGCCTTCGACGCCACGTAGGCAGAAAAGCGCGCCGCGTTGGCCAGCACGCCGATCGAGCTGATGTTGATGATGTGACCTTCCCGGCGCTGCGTCATGGTGGGCAGCAGCGCCATGATCAGTCGTACGGCACCGAAGTAATTCAGCTCCATCGTCCGTTCGAAATCGTGGAAGCGGTCGAAGCTTTCCATCACCGCGCGGCGGATCGAGCGGCCAGCGTTGTTGATCAGGATGTCGACGTGGCCGAAGTCGCGCAGGACCTTGGCGGCCATGCGGTCGATCGCGTCCATGTCGATCAGGTCGCAGGGGTAGACGTAACTTTCGCCGCCGGCCTTGGCGATGATGTTCTGGGTCTCGATCAGCGCCGATTCGGTGCGTGCGACGAGGATCACCCTGGCGCCGGCGATGGCCAGGTTTTTCGCAGTGGTGAAACCGATGCCGCTGGACGCGCCTGTGACCAGGATCACCTTGCCCTGCACCTTGGCGATCAGGTCTGCGCTCGGCCGATAGTGGATGTCGAGGAACTGCTCCCAGTAGCCCCAGATCGCCTTCACGTAATCGCGGAACTCGGGGCACTTGATGCCGGTGCCCTTGAGCGCCGCACGGGCGTTCTTGTCGTCGAACACGGCGCGATTGGTGATGTAGCCGAGCACCGAGATCGGTGCGCCGATCGCCTTGGCGACCTGCTTCTTGACCGCGTTCGGCAGCGCGCCGCCGACCTGCCCGCCGAGCTTGCGGACCGCGCCCGGCATCGTCGGCAGCGCTAGCTTCTTCGCGAAGCGCGGCCCGTGTGCGGCCTTGAGGATCGACTGGATCAGGTCGCCGACACTGGGGGAATTCGACTGCACCAGATGGAAGGTCTGGCCGTTCAGACCGTCCTTGTGGGCAATCGCGTCCAGCGCATCGGCCACGTAGTCGACCGGGGCGATCGGCACCTTGCCGCCTTCGATGCCGAGCAGCGGCAGCCACTTCGGAATCCGGTGCGACAGCTTCTGGATGGTCTTGAAGAAGTAGTAGGGGCCGTCGATCTTGTCCATCTCGCCGGTCTTGGAATGGCCGACCACCGCACCCGGCCGGTAGACGCGGAACGGCACCTTGGCTTCGTCGCGGACGATCTTCTCGCTCTGGAACTTGGTGCGGAAGTACGGGTGCTTGACCGGCTGGCCTTCATCGAACATGTCTTCGGTGAACTTGCCGACGAAGTCCCCGCCGGCCACCGCCACGCTCGACACGTGATGCAGCACCACGTCGCCGCCGAGGCTGTTGGTGAACGCCACCGTGTTGCGGGTGCCTTCGTTGTTGATGCGGTCACCCTGCTCGTCGCTCATGTTCATGTCGTAGACGGCGGCGAGATGGAACACGTGGTCGACCTTGCCCTTGAGCTTCTTCATGTCCGCCGCCGACACCAGCCCCGGAGCGGTGATGTCACCCGCGACCATGTGCAGGCGATCGCCGGCGTCGCCGTAGCGTTCCTGCAGCTGCGAGAACTTGTCCTCCGATTCCGCCCGCACCAGCACGTGCACGACGGCGTCGGGGCGCGCCAGCAGGCGCTCGATCAGATGCTTGCCGATGAAGCCGGTCGCGCCGGTGACGAAGTAATTCATGTCTGCTCCTGGGCGGCCCGTGCAGGCCGGTCTTGAATGCGATCGGGCAATCCTAAGCCCTGCCGCGATGCGCCACTATCTGCGCCGCTGCGGTTGCGCCTGGCGACGGGCCAGCCGCTCGGCGCGGTCCTTGTCGCTGGCCCAGATCACTTCCGGAAACAGCAGCACGCGCAACAGGCCGATCAGCATCCACAGGTAGCTGACCGTGAACAGCAGCCCGCAGAACAGGCTGATCCATTCGAAATTCGCCGACACATACTTGATACCCCACCAGGACATCACATCGGTCAGGCTGGCCGCCAGACCGACCGGAAAGACCCACTGGTAGACGCGCAGCTGGTTGAACTGCAGCGAGAACGGAATGCCGACGATGAAGAAACTGGTGGTGAATCCGAACAGGTGGGCGTGGCTGAAGGCGATCAGCTTGCCGAGCGACATCTGCTCGAAGTAGGCGCTGGCCGAGCCGTGCAGGTTCAGCTGGTAGCTGATCTCCGAGGCACCGAACACGAAGGCGATGCCGAAGATCACCACCGCCATCGCGATGCCGCGCTTCGCCGCCGGCGGAAAGTTGCGCAGGTTGATGTCAATCGAGTGCGCGGAAAACGGCACCAGCCGCCAGATCGTCAGGTTCAGTGCGAAGAAGAAGGCCAGCAGCGCGACTGGCCCGCCGAAGGTCTGCCAGGCCGGCCGGTCCGGCGCCAGCTGGACGATCTCGCTGGCCGCCACCGGCTGCTCGCTGAAGAAGTCGAAGCCATCGGTCTGGGCATCAGCAGGCGCGTCGGCCGACGGCATCGACGTCGCGGCAGCGGGCGCTGCCGGTGCCGGCGGGTCATCGGCACGGGCTGCCGGCAGCGGTCCGCTCGCCAGGCCTGCCGTCAGCACCAGCGCAAGCAGGCCGTGAACAACGCCGCGCGGCGCGCGCATCAGGCGTTCTTCAGCCGCACGTACAGCAAGGTACCGGCGTTCTTGACGGCGGCGGTGATCGCCGCATCGAGCCCGGTGCCGCTGGCGGCCGGCAATCGGTCCACCGGCACACCGGTGAAGCGGGCGTAGACCGGCGATTTCGCAGCCTGCGGCAGCTGCCGGGTATTCATCGGCTCGACCGCCGTGACGTTCAGCTGGCGATCCGTGGTCAGCAGCAGGTAGAACGGCTTGCCCTGGTACTCGGCGGCCACGATCAGCGCCGTTCCCGACGGCCGCTGGTCCACCAACGGGATGTAGATGGTGTTGTCGTCGGCCTTGCTCAAGGACGCCCCCAGTGCGCTGGCGCGGGCCAGGTCGGCGTCGGTCAGCAGCGCATCCTTCGGCAGCCAGGTCTTGACCCCGGGAAAGCGGGCCTGCACTTCTTTCGGGATCAGGCTCAAGGCATCCAGCCAGTCGCCGGGCACCTTCGGCGTCGAAGCCTTGAAACCCGGATTGGCCTTGGCCGCCGCTTCCTCGCCGTTGGCGATGCCATCGCCATCGGAATCCTGCTTGTCGATGGCCTTGAAGGCAGCAAGGCTCTTGCCAGCGGCCTTGAACGCGTCGCCGTAGGCGTTCAGCGCCGTGCCGCCGCCGTCCTGGTGGCAGGCATTGCAGCTCGGCGCGTAGCCGAACTGCTGCTTGTACATCAGCGCGAAGACCGGCTGGGCCTGCGCGGCCGCACTCGCGATGCCCAAGGTTAGCCCGACGAACGCCGGGAACCCGCGGCGTCCGGCGACAGCAGTGGATGCCGGCCTGCGCCCGACCGACGAGCAAGGAAGAAGTGTCATGGGACCTGAAACCTCTAGAAATCGAACATTCCGGGCACCACCGCCCGCATCTCGTCCAGCAGTTCCGGATTCTGCGCGAGTGCGGCCTGCAGGCGCGCGTGCTGCAGCGAATCGGCCGGCGGCATCAGCTTGTTGGCGCGGTCGGTGCCCTGGTAGCGCGGCCAGTCGAGCGCCTCGCGGATCGCCTCCTTGGCCTTGATGTTGGCGAGCACGGCGGCCTCGTCGGCACCGCTCATGAAGTTCAGCTTTTTCGACGGATTGCCGCGATGGCAGGCGAAGCAGTACTGCTCGTACGGCTTCAGCGGCGAGTGGGCGGCCAGTACCACCGGCGGCTCGCCGCTGGCCACCGGTGGCGACAGGTCGGTGGTGTCGACGCAGCAGTAGTTCAGCGGCGCACCGCCGAGCGCCGCCAGCAGCGCGTTGACGGTCTTCACTCGCGAGTAGACGGCTGGCGCGAAAAAGCGCGCGTCGATGCGGTCGACGGCCGCCTCGAGCTTGGCGGCGTCGAAACCGGTAGCCGCCTCCAGCAACTGCCGGTCGGCGTCGGAGAACAGCGCGGCAAGACCGTAGACGCCGTCGAGCTCGCCGGCCGCCAGCAGCCGCTTTGGCGGCCGTGGGCTCAGCGGATCGAACGCGGCCTGCAGTTTCGGCAGCCGGTCGAAAGCATCGAGATCCTCGTTGGTCCGGGCACCTTCGCCGGGTTTCGGCTGGCGCGTCGTCAACCGCCGCCACCAGCCTTTCAGCCCACGGCCTTCCGCGATCGGATCGCGGTTGGCGAGATCGCTGTCGGCCACCGCGATGCCGCCGGCCGGCCAGTTGGCCGCCTGCAGCGCGCGCAGCCGCAGCGCGTCGGTCGACTGCGCATCGAAGCCGGCCGGATTGTCGAGCCAGCGCAGCGCCAGCTTGAGCATCGTCCGGCGGCAGTCGGCCGAAGCGCCGCAGGCGTCGATCCACAGCCGCTGCGTCGCCGGGATGAAGCCGCCGACGTCGGTCAGCTGGTCGAAGCGTTCGGGCACGCCGAGCGGATTCTCCAGCGGCACGCCGAGATAAGGCTGGCGGTCGCCGCGCGCGGCGCTGATCGCGGCAGCCGTGGCCGGCGCGCCATTGGTCTCGTTCCATGGCCGCTGCGGGAAGATCGGCACCGCGCCCTGGTGGCAGGTGGTGCAGACCGCGCGCCTGGCGTAGACGAGCTTGGGAATGCAGCCGGCGCAATAGTTCTGCACCAGCTGGAATTCGTAGCGGCCGGCCGCCTCGTTGTAGCTCAGCACTTCGATTTCGCTGGCGTTCTCGACGAAGCCGAGGAACAGCTGGCCGCGCGGACTCAGGCCCAGCGAGGCCGGCGTTGCCGCAGCCTGGAAATCGGCGGCGACCAGCACCCGCGGGTGCGCTTCGTCGGCCAGCCCTTTCAGCAGCGAGCGGCCCTGCGGCACCAGCAGGGTCAGCGGTGCAGCGCCGTCCGGATCCTGCTGACCGATCAGCGCGACCAGCTTGTCGAACGGATACGGGATCTGGCCGTGGGCCGCGATCAGGTGATCGAACAGCGAGCGGGTGCCGTCGGGCGGCAGATCGTCGGCCGGAATCAGCGCCTCACTCGGCGCATCGTGGGCCAGCGCGCCGGGCTGTTTCGCGCGCTGGCGAATGCCGCTGCCCTCGTCGCTGCTGCAGGCCGCCAGCAGGCCGGCGGCAAGCAGCGCAGCGACGATCCCGCGCATCGCCCTGATCACATCAGCTTCAGGAATTCGCGCAGCGCCAGCTTGTCGGCCGGCGACAGGCTGATGCCGAACTGGTGGCCCTTGTTCTCGACCGGGTCATCGCACTTCATGAACAGCGGGTGATGCGGGTCTGCACTCGCGAAGTTCGCGATCGGCGTGCCCTTGGACACCGGCAGCTTGATCAGGCCCTGGCCATCCTCGCGCGGTGCCAGCCAGAAATCGCGATCGACCTTGGTGATCTTCTGCGGCCGATGCGGGGTCACGTTGGGATCGTCGGAGGTCATCAGCTCCGCGTACGCCTGCTCGAACTGCGCGATGCGGCCCTTGACCGTGTAGTCCAGCGTCTTCCCGTCGGCGAGCCGGGTCTGCTCGCCGATCGCGTTGTTGTGCAGGAACGGCGCGGTGGCCCAGACCGACAGCAGCGAGATGTTGCGGTAGTAGCCGGGGCCGCCTTCGATCCTGTGCTCGCCGGACAGCACGCCGCCGACGCCCGGCACCATGCGGTTGACCACGTTCGGCACGCGGCCCGGCGACGGCCGCTGCTTGTAGTCCTCGCTGGAGAACTCTTCCCAGATGTGGCCGGTGTTGTGGTTGTCGTGCAGCGCGCGGCACATGTTGGTGCCGATGATGTTGAACGGCGTCGGCTCGTCGTTGCCGAGCCAGTCCTGGCCGAAGACGTCGTCCTTCGCGAACTGCGCCGGCCGCAGCCGGCCGCTCGCGTCCTTGGCCATGTGCTTGGCGATGAACGCGGGGCTCGTCCGCTCGGCTTCGGTGAACTCGTGCTGCCAGTAGCTTTCCGAGCCGAACACGTGGCCGTCGTAGAAGCGCTCCAGCGCGGCCTTGTCGGCCCGCACGTTCTCCGGCGCGACCTTCGTGGAATGGCAGCCGGCGCATTCACGCGCGAAGACCTTGCGGCCCTGCGGGACCTTGGCGAGGTCGATGTAGTCGAGGCCGGCCTTGCCGTCGACATCCTTCGCCGCCGCCAGATAATTCGGGCCGCCGGTGATCAGGAACGCGGCGAGGTCGTCCATCTTGGCGTCGGCGTAGTTCCAGGGCTCGCAGTCCTTGGCGCACTGGGCGATACGGAACGGCTTCTGCTTGGCTTTCTCGCCGAACAAGCTGCCGGGTGACGGGAAGTTCGGCGTCCAGCATTCCTCGGTGCACATGCCGATGTTGACGTAGACGCGGATCAGCGCGAGGTGATCGCCAACGGAATCCTCGCCGCCCTTCAGAACATGCTGGGTGCGGCCCTTCTCGAGCTTGCCGGTGATCGGGTCCTTCATCGTGTGCGTGAAGACACGCCGATTCTGGAAATCCATGATGTTGTTCTGGGTGCCCGGATTGTTCTGGAAATCGTTGGCGACCAGGCTGGTATCGATGGTGCCATTGCGGCCGGCCTGCAACGCGATCCGGGCCAGCGAATCCGCCGGCGCGCCCTGGAAGAACATCGTCGGCTGGTTAATATGCTGGTTGCCGATCGTGGCCGAAATGTTGTCCCACGCAGGCTTGTTCGGATTGGCCGGCGGCCGGGTCGGATCGAAGC
>CAYPJK010000041.1:11885-12442 GCA_964411025.1 uncultured Nevskia sp. | reverse complement strand
TCGCGGCATGCGACCCCTCGATCGCCATGAATACCGAGACCAGTGCCGCCGCCCACAGCGCGAACACGATCTCGACCTCCGCCAGCGCATGGATCAGCCCGGCGTGGCGGGGGTAGTGGTGCGCGATCTTCGCGACAAAGGCGACCGAAAACGTATGCAGCAGCGCCAGCGCGAACATCACGGCGGCGATGCCCTGGAAGGTGGTCGGGGTCATGGCGGTGCGGATTCCTTCGGCGCGAATGAGTCCGCGACTATACGGATTCCGTCCCGTCGTCGAAGTATCGGGTTGCTGCCCGGTTCATGCGATCGCGGGCCGGCACCGCGCTGTCGGCCCCGGATGTCTTGCTGAACGCCCGCAATTTCACGATTTTCTGACGTTGGGCCGTCGCGCCTGCAGTTATCGCGGTATTGGCAGTGCGGCACGGGCCGCGTCGACGGCAGCGGCGGGCCGGGGTCGGGCGGCCGGTGACTGGCACGCTTAGTGCTAAACCTGACCGGCTGTTCGCAACCGCCTTTGGTCGGCGAGCAGTGCCAGGGCGGTTCGCCGCCGACGATAA
>CAYPJK010000041.1:0-11875 GCA_964411025.1 uncultured Nevskia sp. | reverse complement strand
CTGATCACAGCCATCATCAAGCCTTTCAAGCTGGACGAGGTGCGTGAAGCCCTGTCGGAGATCGGCGTCGCCGGCATCACCGTCACTGAAGTCAAGGGCTTCGGCCGCCAGAAAGGCCATACCGAGTTGTATCGCGGCGCGGAGTACGTCGTCGATTTCCTGCCCAAGGTCAAGATCGAAGTTGCCATCGGTGACGACAAGCTGGATTCGGCCATCGAAGCGATCACCAAGTCCGCGCACACCGGAAAGATCGGTGACGGCAAGGTGTTCGTGACCTCGCTCGACCAGGCCATCCGCATCCGCACCGGCGAGACCGGCAGCGACGCACTCTGATTCCACGAATCAACTTTTCTTGAGGGGACCCCCGATGATTTCTCTTGGCAAGCTTTCCCGAGCATTGCTGTTCGCCGGCCTCACGGCCGCCGGCGGCATTGCATTCGCCGAAGAGGCTGCCGCGCCGGCAGCCGAACCGGTTGCCGCCGAAGCGGCCGCTGCTCCGGCCGAGGCCGCACCGGCCGCCGAAGCGACGGCTGCCCCTGCTGAAGCGGCCGCTGCTGAAGCAGCGCCGGCCGAAGCCGCCGCCGAGCCGCCGAAGGCACCGACCTTCAATAACGGCGACGTCGCCTGGATGCTGGTGTCGACCGCCTTCGTGCTGCTGATGTCGCTGCCCGGCCTTGCGCTGTTCTACGGCGGCCTGGTGCGTTCGAAGAACATGCTGTCGACGATGACCCAGACCTTCGGCATCTTCTGCCTGATCGGGGTGCTGTGGGTCGTCTACGGCTACTCGGTCGCCTTCAGCGGCGAGGCCCCGTTCTTCGGCACGCTCGACAAGATGTTCCTGAAGGGCGTGGTCTACGACGCCAACGGTTTCTTCACGGCGACCGCGACGTTCTCCAAGGGCGTGGTGATTCCGGAACTGCTGTTCGCGGTGTTCCAGATGACGTTCGCCTGCATCACCGTGGCGCTGATCGCCGGCTCCTATGCCGAGCGCATGAAGTTCTCGGCGGTGCTGATCTTCTCGGTGATCTGGTTCACCTTCTCCTACCTGCCGATGGCGCACATGGTCTGGTGGTGGGCGGGCCCGGATGCCTATGACTCGCTCGACAAGGTCGACGCGCTGAACGCCACCGCCGGCTACCTGTGGCAGCTCGGTGCGCTGGACTTCGCCGGCGGCACCGTGGTGCACATCAACGCCGGCGTGGCCGGTCTGGTCGCCGCGATCATCCTCGGCAAGCGCAAGGGCTACGGCAAGACGGCGATGGCGCCGCACAGCCTGACCATGTCGATGATCGGTGCCTCGCTGCTGTGGTTCGGCTGGTTCGGCTTCAACGCCGGTTCCAACCTGGAAGCCAACGGCTATGCCGTGCTGGCCTTCGCGAACACCGCTTTCGCCACCGCTGCTGCCGGCGTGGCCTGGTTCTTCGCGGAATGGATCTTCAAGGGCAAGCCGTCGCTGCTCGGCATCATCTCCGGTGCGGTTGCCGGTCTGGTCGCCATCACCCCGGCCTGCGGCTTCGTCGGCATCGGCGGCGGTCTGGTCATCGGTGCGCTGTCCGGCGTGATCTGCTTCTTCGCGGTGGCCTACCTGAAGTCGATCCTCGGCTACGACGATGCGCTTGATGCCTTCGGCGTCCATGCGGTTGGCGGCATCATCGGCGCGATCCTGACCGGCGTGTTCGTCGATCCGGCCAAGGGCGGCGTCGGCGTCTACAACAACTGGGTCGAACTGGTGCCGGGCTACTCCTCGGGCCAGATCCTCATCCAGATCAAGGCGGTGCTGGTGGCGATCGTGCTCAGCTCGGTGGTCACGGCGGTCACCTTGCTGGCGCTGAAGTTCACCATCGGCATCCGCGTCAGCGAAGAAGCCGAATCGGAAGGTCTCGACCTCGCCGAGCACGGCGAGAAGGCCTACAACCCGTAATTGCGAGCCCTGCCGTGCGCGACAGTGCGCACGGCAGGTGCCGCTTCCTGTCTCCAGGGATGTACGTGTCGGCGGGCCGGTTCATGGCCCGCCTTTTTTTTGGCCGGTGGCACCGCAGGCCCGGCCCGGGCTCGGTGCCGCGACCTGCGCGGCCGATGCCGGAAGGGTGCTTTGTTACACTTCCGACCGCCCCGCGACAACGAGAAACGAACAATGAAAATGCTGATCGCCATCATCAAGCCCTTCCGTCTCGACGCCGTGCGTGAAGCGCTCGCCGAGGCCGGTGTGCAGGGCATGACGGTGACGGAAGTGCGCGGCTTCGGCCGCCAGAAGGGCCATACCGAGTTGTACCGCGGTGCCGAATACACCGTCGATCTGCTGCCGAAGATCAAGCTGGAAGTGGCGCTGACGCCGGACCAGGTCGACAAGGCCGTCGAAGCGGTCGCCAAGGCGGCCAAGACCGGACAGATCGGCGACGGCAAGATCTTCGTCTACGACCTGGCGCAGACCGTCCGCATCCGCACCGGCGAATCGGGTGTCGATGCGGTCTGACTGACCGGTGTCCGGAAGGACAGGGACGAAACGCGTGTCGATCCCCGACCTTCCGACGCCTGCTGTCTTCGCCGGCGCATCGCCACGGTGCCGATGGTCGATTGCGCCGTTGCTGATCGCGATGCTCCTGATGCCGCCGGCATCGGCCGAAAGCCGCGTTTACCGCTGGAAGGATGCCGTCGGCAACGCGCATTTTGGCGACGCCCCGCCGACCCATGCGCTCGCCGTGAAGCTGCCGGCGGCACGGCCGGCGCCCGTTGCGTCAGCGCCGGTCGTCGATGCCGCCGCCTGCACCGAACGGCGCGAGCAACTGGGCCGCTTCCGCCAGGCTGACCGCATCACCGAAACCAACGCCCTCGGCGAAACCCGCAGCTACAGCGACGACGAGCGGCGCCGACTGATCGCCACCACCGAAGCCGATGTGCGTGCGATCTGCGGCGAGGATTGAGCGGCGTCGTGTGGCGCTGGCGCTGCTCGCGGTCGCCAGCGCATGGGCCGGCAGCGCGTCAGCCGCCGCGGTGTTCAAGTGGCTGGACCGCGACGGCGCAGTGCACTACGACGACCAGCACCGCTTCGAGCAGCGGCTGACCCAGGCCTACCTGAGCGAACGCCACGTGCCGCCGAAGGCGGATGCCACCACGCCGCCGGACTTCAGGCGCGCCGTCGATGCCGACTGCCGCCTGGCCCGCGAGCGGGCCGCTGTGACCGCGCGGGCCAGCGAGGTCTATGGCCGTGATCCGTTCGGCAATGTCTACCGGCTGTCACCCCGGCAGCTGCTGCTGGAGCAGAAGGTCGCCGAGCGGGACATCGCCCGCTACTGCGCGGCCGATGCCGCAGAGCGCCTGTATCGCGCCGCGCAGGCGGAACGCGAGCAGCGTCGGCAGCAGCCCGCGCCAATCGTGGTCGAGCAGCGCGGGCCCTGAGATGCGTCTGGATTGCCGGCGTCAGCCGGCGATCGCCTTCCTGACGAAGGTCGGCAGCGCGAACGCCGCCGCGTGGGTGTCGGCGTTGTAGAACTGGCAGTCCATCGCCTCGATCGCCTTGTCGTCGAGCCGTGCCGCCAGCGGGCCGGCGGTCTTCTGGGCGATCGAACCGCTCCACCAGCCGCTCGGGTAGATGGTCTGCGGGAAGTGGATCAGCCGGGTCTGGGCGAAGCCGGCCTGGCGCATGAACCGGTGCATTTCGGTGATCAGCTCCAGATGCAGGATCGGCGATTCCGATTGCTGCACCAGCAGGCCGCCCGGCTTCAGCGCGCGGAGGCAGTCGACATAGAACTTCGCGCCGAACAGGCCTTCGGCGGGGCCGACCGGATCGGTGGAGTCGATGATGATCACATCTAGGCTTTCCGGCTTCGCCTCCTTCATCCACGCCAGGCCATCGCCAAAGAACAGCGTGGCGCGCGGGTCCGCATTGGCGACGCAGAGTTCCGGAAAGTACTGCTCGGCAAGCCGGGTCACGCGCTCGTCGATCTCGACCTGGGTCGCCGATTTCACTTCCGGGTGCTTGAGCACTTCGCGCAGCGTGCCGCAGTCGCCGCCGCCGACGATCACCACCTGCTCCGGAGCCGGATGCGAATTCAGCGCCGGGTGCGACATCATCTCGTGATAGAGGAAGTTGTCGCGGGTCGACACCATCGTGCAGCCGTCGATGGTCATCAGGTAGCCGAAGGATTCGGTCTCGTAGATGTCGATCTTCTGGAACGGCGTCTGCTCGCCGTGCACGTGACGTCCCAGTTTCAGCGAAAATGCCGTCCCGGTCTTGTCGACCGGCTCCGTGAACCAGCTTTCGTCCAATGACATCGTTGTCGCGCTCCGGAAAAGACGCGCGAGTATACGGAAGCGCCCCTGACCTTTGAGTGACGGCATGACCGACCCCCGCTGGACCGCGCGCGACGCGGTGGATCTGTACAACATCGCCAAGTGGGGGGATGGCTACTTCGACGTCAACGCCGAGGGCCATGTCGTGGTCCGTCCGCAGGGGCCGGAATCGGCGGTCGCGATCGATCTGCACGCGCTGGCCGAACGGCTGCCGAAGGAAGGCCTGGACCTGCCGGTGCTGGTGCGCTTCACCGACATCCTCAAGGACCGGGTCGATGTGCTGACCGGTGCCTTCGCGCAGGTGATCCAGGAACTCCACTACGGCGGCCACTACACGGCGGTCTATCCGATCAAGGTCAACCAGCAGGAATCGGTGGTGAAGGCGATCGTCGCCCACGGCGGTGACCGCGTCGGCCTGGAAGCCGGCTCCAAGCCGGAACTGGCGGCGGTGCTTGGCCTGGCACCGGCCGGCTGCACGATCGTCTGCAACGGTTACAAGGACCGCGGCTACATCCGCCGCGCGCTGATCGGCGCCAAGCTCGGCCACACGGTCTACATCGTGGTCGAGAAGCTGTCGGAACTGCCGCTGGTGCTGGCGGAATCCGAGGCGCTGGAGGTTGCGCCGGTCATCGGCCTGCGGGTGCGGCTGTCGGCGGTGTCGGAATCGACCCAGCAGAACACCGGCGGCGAGAAATCCAAGTTCGGCCTGACCGTGCCGCAGGTGGTCGAAGCGGTCGAGATGATGCGCGCCGCCGGCCGGCTCGATGCGATCCAGATGGTGCACTTCCACCTCGGCTCGCAGGTCGCCAACGTGCAGGATGTGGCGCGCGGCATGCGTGAAGCGGCGCGCTACTACGTGGAACTGCGCAAGCTCGGCGCGCCGGTCGATACCGTCGATGTCGGCGGCGGTTTGGGTGTCGACTACGAGGGCACCCGTTCGCGCTCCTACTGCTCGATGAACTACTCGGTGCGCGAGTACGCCCGCAACATCATCCGCACGCTGGCCGAAGTCTGCGAAGCGGCCGGCGAGCCGCAGCCGAACCTGATCTCGGAATCCGGCCGCGCGCTGACCGCCCACCATGCGGTGCTGATCACCTCGGTGGTCGATTCCGAAGTCGCACCGCGCGGCACGCTGGAAGCGCCGCATGCCGACGCGCCGGCCGCGCTAAGGGCGCTGCACGAACTGCCCGCCCATATCGACGCCGACGGCCCGATCGAATGCCTGCACGACGCCGCCCACTACCTTGCCGATGCGCAGACCCAGTACACGCTCGGCCTGCTGCCGCTGCGCGACCGGGCCTACGCCGAACGCGCCTATTACGCGGTGGCGCGCGCGGTGCTGCCGAAGCTTGATCCGACCATTCGCGCCGAGCGTGAAGCGCTGGATGAGCTGCGCGAAAAGCTGTCGGCCAAGTATTTCTGCAACTTCTCGGTGTTCCAGTCGGTGCCCGATGCCTGGGCGATCGAGCAGGTGTTTCCGATCATGCCGATCCACCGGCTGGCCGAGCGTCCGGACATCCGGGGCCGGCTTTGCGATTTGACCTGCGACTCCGATGGCCGTCTGGATCTGTATGTCGATCGCGAAGGCGTGATGTCGACGATGGCGCTGCACGAGCTGCGTCACGAGGAACCCTATCTGCTGGCGATCTTCATGGTCGGCGCTTACCAGGAAATCCTCGGCGACATGCACAACCTGTTCGGCGATACCCATGCGGTCAACGTCGTCGTAAATGCCGACGGCAACGGCTGGTCGCTGGAAGGGGCCGAGCACGGAGACCGCACGGACGAGTTGCTGCGCTATGTCCATCTGGCGCCCGAGGAACTGGCGCAGAGCTATCGCCGCAAGTTCGCGGCGACCGCCCTGCCGCCGGCGGTCAGGAGCGCGCTGCTGGCCGAACTGGAAGCGGGCCTGAGCGGCTACACCTATCTGAGCTGAAGGCCGTGGAGGCTGCGCGATGATCAGCCGCGAATACGCGTCGACGATGGCGCGCTACAACCGCTGGATGAACGGCAAGATCTATGCTGCCTGCGCCGGGCTCGCGGACGCCGAGCGCAAGGCCGATCGCGGCGCCTTCTTCGGCTCGATCCATCGCACGCTGAACCACCTGCTGGTCGGCGATCTGATTTGGCTGTCGCGCTTCACCGGGGGCTCGCGCGAAGGCCTGCACATCGGCCAGCCGCTGCACGAGGATTTCGACGCGCTGCGCGCGCATCGCGAACAGACCGATGCTGCGCTGCTGGCCTTTTCGGAAGCGCTGACGCCGGATTGGCTGCACGCCGATCTGGAGATCACCAGCACGGCGCACGGCGTGTTCAGCCGGCCGGCCTGGGTGTTCGTCAGCCATGTCTTCAATCACCAGACCCATCACCGTGGCCAGGTAACGACCTTGCTGTCGCAGCTCGGGATCGACATCGGGGCCACTGATCTGCCGGTGCTGCCGGACCTGGCCGGCTGAGCCGCGGCCGCGCGGATCAGGCGGCCTTGAGGAAGCGGTCCAGCTCGGCGACGAAGCGGCGTGGTGATTCGAACGGCACGGTGTGGCCGGCGTCGGCGAATTCGACGACCTTGGCGCCGGGAATCAGCCGGCCCAGTTCGCGCTGACCCGCTGCCGGATACATCCGCGAGCGCGCGCCGATGAAGATCGTCGTTGGCCGGTCGATCCGGCGCACCGACGCCCGCCAGTCCAGACCACCCTCGGTGTAGGCGCGCATGGTGTCCAGGTAGACGCCCCAGTTGGCGGTCGGGATCACCCGCCGAGCCAGCGCATCGATGCGCGTGAAGTGCGCGGTCTGCTGCCACAACCGCGAGGCAAACGCGTAGCCGAGGAACTCGCGCAGCACCTGCCAGTAACGCTGTCGCAGCGCCAGCGGCAGCGCCGTGAACGGCCGGTCGCGCTGCGCTTCGACGGCGGCGATCGCGTTCGACCACAGCGGCAGCCGCGTTGCCTGATCGTCGCCCAGCAGGCCGTGCTGCCAGTCCGCACCGTTCAGGATGCACGGCGCCTGGTCGATATGCAGCCAGCGCGCCACGCCGCGGAAGCCGTGCCGGGCATGGTGTTCCATGCCGGTACAGGCGCCCATCGACAGGCCCGCCAGGCGCACATCGGACAGCTTCAGGCCGTCGATCAGGTCGGCGACATCATCGGCGTGCTGGGCGATTGCGCCCTGCGCGCCGAGCGACAGCCGGTGCGAGCGGCCGAAGCCGCGCAGGTCGGGCAGGATGAAGCGCTGCCGGGCCAGCAGCGGGGCGACCACCGGCAGCCACATCGCGCCCTGCATGCCGAAGCCGTGCAGCAGCACGCAGGCGGGGCCGCGTCGGACGCCGACATCGAGGTAATGCAGGCGGGCGCCGTCGCGGGTGGTCAGGTAGGGCATGGGCGTTCTAGTTCAGGGCGGATGCCGGCACCACCGGCAGCACCACGCTCGACGGCCGCGCCGCGTCGTGGTGGATGGTCAGGATGCCGGCCAGCGATTGCAGCAGCGTGCCCAGCGGCGGCACGCCCTGCGGCAGGTTGCTGGCGCTGATCGACACCCGCAGCCGGTGACCGGCAGCGATCACGGCGCTGGTCTGGAACACCTCGACCGGCACCAGCACCGGTTCGTTGCGCGGCAGCGGCAGCACCGAGGCCAGCGTGAACGGATGCCAGGGCTGGATCGACTGGCCGTCGAGCGTGCGGCTGCGGCTGGCATCGACGCTGCGCAGGCTGGCGGTCTGCAGGCCGTTGGTCAGCGAGCGGGCGACGCCGCGTTCGTCGACATCCGACACCCGCACCGACAGCCCGGCATCGCCGGCCGTGGTTTCCATCCAGATGTCGGCCTGGATCGGGCCGTTCAGGTACAGCGGCGCGGTCAGGGCCGGCGTTTCGAAGACGACCGCCAGCCGGTCCGAGGCATTGGAGTTCTCGAAGCAGGGCAGCGGAATGAAGCCGGCGGCACCGGCCGTCCATTGCGCGGTGGACACCGAGCACAGGCCGCCGATCGGCACCTGCAGTGCCCGGCTGACCGCCGTGTTGCTGCCCGGCAGTTCGGTGCCGAGCACGCCGTTGCCGTACAGGTAATAGCGCTGCGCCTGCGCCTGCGGATGCGGCCAGTCGCGGGCGGTGACATAGCGTTCGGCGCCGTAGACCCACTGGGTGACGTTGGGCATCTGCTCGGCGCCGACGGCCATGCCTTTCACGTACTGATCGAACCAGCGCAGCTGGATCTGGTTGAGCAGCGGCACGCCATCGCGCGGCAGGCCGGCGCCGAAGGCCGCTTCCAGATGCGTCCACGGACCCATCAGCAGCTTGGCCGGCACGCGATTCTTCAGCGTTTCGTAGCTGGTGGGCTCGCTGCGCTGGAACAGGTCGCGCAGGCCGCCGACCACGAACGTCGGCACGCGGACCCGGTCCAGCACCTCAAGCGGCGAGCGGGTACGCCAGAACGCGCCGTCGTAGGCGGTGTCGGGATCGCCGGCCAGCGCCTGCAGCACCAGTGGCGCCTGGAAGCGCAGCGCGGCGTTGACCAGGTGCTCGATGACCAGTGGCGCGCCATTCGCGGGGTCGGTCAGCGCGGTCGGATTGGTCACGCCAAGCGCGGTGATCAGGCCGAGCCACAACGGAATGAACGTCGGGTTGACCTGTCCGCCGGTGAACACGATGTCCCGGTAGCCGTCGCCGATCGGCACGATCGGGAACGCTGCCTTCACTGCCGGGTGCTGCTGGGCGGCGGTCAGCAGCGCGGTGATGCCGAGGTAGCTGACGCCGTACAGGCCGATGCGGCCATCGCTGAACGGCTGGGTCGCGGCCCAGTCGGTGACCTCGGCGTAATCGGCCTGCTCGGTCTCGCCGAACGCTTCCCAGACGCCCTCCGACTGGCCGGTGCCGCGCACGTCGACCACCACCGTCGCGTAGCCGTGGCGGACGATGTACGGATCGGCGCCGCCGAGGCCATCGACATAGCCGCCGACCACGCCGTTGTACGGCGTCTGCACCAGCACCACCGGGAAGCGGCCCGGTGCGGCATTGCCGTCGGCATCGGCCGGCAGGGTCACATAAGCGGCCAGGCGGGTGCCGTCGCGCAGCGTGATGTACTGCACCGGCTGCCGGGCAATGCCGGCGAATTCGGCCGGTGGGTCGTAGCTCGTCCAGACGCCGTTCGGATTGGCCGACACGGCCGTGCCGGCAGTGGCCGCCGTGGTGCTGGTGCCGAGCGTTGTCCAGCTGCTGCGGGCCGACGGCGCTGGGCCATCGCCACCCTGCGGTGCGTTGCTGCTGCCGCAGCCGGCCAGTGTCGTGACACCCGCCACCAGCAGGGCCCGGATCATGTCCGGGCCGGATTTCGCCATGCGCATCTGCCGTCTCCCTGTCGCACCGTGGATCGCCGTGTCAGCGCCGGCGTTGCGGCAGCTGCATCGGAGAACGATTGTTCACGCGACAGATGATAACCGCAGCCTGTCGGGCTGCGGCAGACGGCACCGTCCGGATGCTGTCAGCGGTGGGCGCGGGCCCGGGCGATCGCGGCGCGCACCTGCGCCGGCGCGGTACCACCCCAGTGGTTGCGGGCGTTGACCGAGCCGTCGAGCGTCAGCACCTCGAACACGTCGGCCTCGATCAGCGCCGAAAAGCCGCGCAGCTCGTCGAGGCTCAGCTCCGACAGGTCGACACCGCGTGCGACCGCGTGGCCGACCGCGCTGCCGACCGCATGGTGGGCATCGCGGAACGGCAGGCCTTTCTTGACCAGGTAATCGGCCAGGTCGGTGGCGGTGGAATAGCCCTTGAACGCGGCGGCGCGGCAGGCGTCACGCTGTACGGCGAGGTTCGGCAGCATCGCCGCGAACAGCCGCAGGCTCGCCGAGACGGTGTCGTGGGCGTCGAAGATCGGCGGCTTGTCTTCCTGATTGTCGCGGTTGTAGGCCAGCGGCTGGCCCTTCATCAGCACCAGCAGCGTGTTCAGATCGCCGACTACGCGGCCGGTCTTGCCGCGGACCAGTTCCGGTACGTCCGGGTTCTTCTTCTGCGGCATGATCGAGCTGCCGGTGCAGTAGCGGTCCGGCAGCTTCACGAAGCCGAACATCGGCGTGCACCAGAGGATCAGTTCCTCGCTCCAGCGCGACAGGTGCAGCATGGTCAGCGCACAGGCCGCCACGAATTCGATCGCGAAATCGCGGTCGCTGACCGCATCCAGCGAGTTCTCCGACACGCTGTCGAAACCGAGCTGCTCGGCGACGAACTGGCGGTCGATCGGGTACACGGTGCCGGCCAGCGCGGCCGAGCCCAGCGGCAGCACGTTGGTGCGCCGGCGGGCATCCAGCAGGCGCGCCTTGTCGCGCAGCACCTGTTCGCGCCAGGCCAGCATGTGATGGCCGAAGGTCACCGGCTGGGCGACCTGCATGTGGGTGAAGCCCGGCATGATGGTATCGGCCTCGCGCTCGGCCAGATCCAGCAGCGCCTCGGCCAGCACCTCGATCACCTGCACCAGTTCGTCGATCGCATCGCGCACGTACAGGCGGATGTCGGTTGCCACCTGATCGTTGCGGCTGCGCGCGGTGTGCAGGCGCTTGCCGGCGTCCCCGATCAGCGCGGTCAGCCGCGATTCGATGTTCATGTGCACGTCTTCGAGCGCCAGCTGCCACGCGAACTGCCCGGCCTCGATCTCGGCACGGATGCGGGCCAGGCCGGTGACGATGGCCTCGACATCGTCGGCCTTCAGCACGCCGACCTTGCCGAGCATCCGCGCATGGGCCGTACTACCGGCGATGTCCTGCCGCCACAGCCGCTGGTCGAAGCTGACCGATTCGGAAAACGCTTCGACCAGGGCATCGGTGCCCTCGCTGAAACGGCCGCCCCAGAGCTTGGCAGCGGGGGCTGACGCGGACGAGGCAGCCGCAGGCGAAGCAGCCGGCGCAGAAGGATGGGCAGCAGTCATGGGGTGTGCAGCGGCGAAAGAAACGGGATCGGAGGGCGGCCGGCGCGAATTTCCGGGCCGAACGAAAAACTATTGTAAGGCCGCTCGCCACGGCCCGGAGACTTCCGCTAGGCTCGCTGGATGAAGCGTTTCGAGGTTTCCGCCACATCCCAGTCCAGCCTGATCCCGGAATTCTGCCGGGCGCCTGCGCTGTTGACGCTGGCCTATGTGATGGAACTGATCGCCGTGCTGCTGACTCTGGCCAGCTACGCCAGCGGCGAGGCGGCACTGAAGCAGCTGCTGGTGTTGTCGCTTTACCTGCACGCTATCGGCCTGTGCTGCGCCGTTGCCCTGTGCGGCGTCCGTCGCGGGTTGCCGCCGGCGCGCGACGGCGTGCTGTTCTTCGTCTGCTGGATGGTGATCGCGCTGGTCACCTTCGCAGTCAGCTTTTCGGCCTGGTTCATCGACCGCCGCTTCGCGCTCGGCTTCGTGCCCGGCGACGGCCCGTGGCCGTTCGTGCTCCGCAACCTGGTGATGGCCGGCATCGTCGCGCTGCTGCTGCTGCGCTACCTCTGGGAGCGCCACCAGTGGCAGGAGGAATCGCGCGCCGAGGCCGACGGCCGCTACCTCGCGCTGCAGGCGCGCATCCGCCCGCACTTCCTGTTCAATGCGCTGAATTCGCTGGCCGAGCTGATTCCGA
>CAYPJK010000040.1:0-12560 GCA_964411025.1 uncultured Nevskia sp. | reverse complement strand
AGCTGCTCGACTTCGGCATCGCCAAGCTGATCAACGATGGCGGCCGGGGCGATCTCACCGAGATCACCCGGCTGGCCGGCCGCTCGGCGACACCGGAGTACGCCGCGCCTGAACAGCTCGACGGCGCGACGATCACCGCCGCAACCGATGTCTACGCGCTCGGCGTGGTGCTGCACGAACTGCTGTGCGGCCGCCGGCCCCGGCCCGCCGCGCGTAGCGGCCGCAGCAGCACGCGGCCCGAGGATGAAGCCCCGCTGCTGGCGTCCAGCTTCGCGCCGGCCGACTTCCCCGCCCAGGCCGGCGGCCTCGATGTGGCCCGCTGGCGGCGCGCGCTGGAAGGCGATCTCGATGCCATCGTCGCCCAGGCGCTGGCGGCGGCGCCGGAGTCGCGCTATCCGTCGGTCGAACAGATGGCCAGTGATCTGCGCCGGCATCTCGCCAATGAGCCGATCAGCGCCCGCCACATCACCCGCACCGAACGGGCGCTGAAGTTCGCGCGCCGCAACCGGCTGGCGATCGGCTCGGCGCTGGTGGTCAGTGTGTCGCTGATCGCCGGCGGCGGCATCAGTCTCTGGCAGGCCCAGCGCGCCACCGCCGAAGCGCGCCGCGCCGCCGCCGAAGCGACGCGCGCCAATGCCACGCGGGACTTCCTGCTGAAGGTGTTCAACTCCTCGTCGCGGACCCAGGCGGCCAGTAAGGCACCAGGCTCGATCACCGCGCGGGAAATGCTCGACGAGATCGTCGACGGTCTCGACGGCAGCCTCGGCAGCGAGCCGGAGGTGCAGCTGGAACTGCTGACCGCTGCGCGCTCCCTGTACCGCCAGTGGTACCTGCCAGATCGCGCCAGCGCGGCGCATGCCCGCTACCGAGACATTGTCGCCAGGATGGCCGGGCCGCTGGATTTCCGGATCGTCGACAGCCTGATTGAGGAAGGCGCGACCCTGTACGAGTCAAACCGGGATACCGCTGGCGTCGCACTACTTCGCAAGGCACGGGGCTTGATTGAACAGGGGGGCTTGATCGGCACCCTTACCGAGGCCACATGGCTGCGGGAGTGGATACGGCTGACGGAGCCGCTGATCGGTATTCGCCCCGA
This sequence comes from uncultured Nevskia sp., assembly GCA_964411025.1. Lineage (GTDB taxonomy): Bacteria > Pseudomonadota > Gammaproteobacteria > Nevskiales > Nevskiaceae > Nevskia. The sequence continues at coordinate 11,464 of CAYPJK010000040.1, read as the reverse complement.
AAAGCTAGCGGGTTTGCAACGCGCGTCGGACCTGTATCGCAAGCTTGGCGCTGACGGGAAAGACGCTCGATGGAACTCGGTCGATTTCGCGGAAGCCCTGCGTTTGGACAACCGGCCGGCCGAGGCGCTCAGCGTCGCCAGCGATCTGCGTGCACGGCAAGACGCCGGCGGACCTGCGAACGACTGGCAACGCGCGCGCACGCTGCTGGTCATTGGCAGCGCCAACCGCCGACTCGGCAATCTCGATGCCGCAGCGACCACCCTCGCCGAGGCGCAGCAGCTCGCTTTGGCCACTTTCGGCCGCGAATTCGACCCCTATTGGAATGCGGTGATGGAGCGCATCGAGTTGCTCAGCGCAATCGGCCGTGATGCGGAAGCGTTAGCACTGGTCGATCAGGAACGTCATGCGGTAGAGGCGGCGCTGCGCGGCTCGGTGGTGGTGAGGCAACGGGTACTCCCCGACGACGAAACGCGCGAATACCTCGCATTCATGACCGCAGTCCGCGTCCGGATCGCGGCCGATCAGGGAGACTGCGGCCGATGGGAGCAAGTGTTGAGGGCGACGATCCCCAACATGCCGAGATTCACCATCAACCTCCCGGTCTTGAAGCCAGACGCGCATCTCGTCGCTGCCGAATGCGCCCTGCACCGGGGCGACCGGGCCGAAGCCTTGCGGCAAGTCAATTCGGCGCGGGAGCTCTACCGCGAGGTCGACGGCTATCGGGAATCCGCGCTGTTCGTGCGTGAACGGTGGGCGGAACTGCACTGGCTTACGGGCTCGGCCGATGGCCGCGCGCAAGCGGAAGCCGAGCTGCAAGCAGTGCTGGCATCGGCCGGGGACCGGCCAACACCCGTCGTTGCGCTGGCGCGGATGGCGCAGGCCGAAATCGCCGCAGCGCGCGGCGATCGTGCGAGCGCGCGCCGACTGGCCGATGACGCATTGACGCAACTGAAGCCGCTCCGCGTCTGGTGCCGACCCGCACTGCGCAACGAGCTGGACCGCCGACAGGCCGCGCTGCTGGCCCGCCTCGCCGCAGGCGGGTGAGCTCGAGCCTGCGCCTCAGGCCTTCAGCCGCCCCGCCGCCTTGGCCAGTTCGGTAATGCCGTCCCAGTCGCCGGCCGCGACCAGCGCTGGCGGCGCGAGCCAGGAACCGCCGACGCAGGCGACGTTCGGCAATGCCAGGTAGCCGTGGGCGCTGGCCGCATCGATGCCGCCGGTCGGGCAGAACAGCACGTCGGAAAACACCGAGGCCAGCGCTTTCAGCAGCGGAATGCCGCCGGCTGGCTGCGCCGGAAACAGCTTCAGCGCCCGGAAGCCGGCGTCGCGGGCAGCCAGCACTTCGCTGGGCGTCATGGTGCCGGGCAGGAACGGCAGGCCGGACTTGTTGACCACATCGAGCAGCGCTGGCGTCGCCCCCGGGCTGACGCCGAACTGGGCACCGGCCGTGATCGCGGCCAGCACGTCTTCCGGCCCGGTCACGGTGCCGACGCCGACGATGGCGTCCGGCACCGCCGCGCGGATCGCGCGCACGCAATCCAGCGCAATCGGCGTGCGCATCGTCACTTCCAGCACGCGGATGCCGCCGGCCACCAGCGCCTGCGCCAGCGGCACCGCATGCCGGAGGTCATGGAGGACGATCACCGGCATGACCGGGCCGTCCTTGAGGATGTCGACAATCTGCATCTCGGAGTTCCTGTTCTTGTTCTCGTGCACGGACATCATCATGGTTTACGCCGGGCTCAGGCCATGGAGCGCGAAGGCCGCGCTGCCGACGATCATCGCGCCTTCCTCTGCGCTGCCGACACAGGCGCGCGCCGGCGCGAACAACTCGCGGCCGGTGCCGGAAGCATTCGCCGACAGGTCGGCCGTCGCCAGCGGCCGCGCCGCCCACTCGGCCGGGTCGACCAGCGCCGTCAGCGTGCCGGCCTCGGCATCGAGACGGATCAGGTCACCGTCGCGCACCCGCGCCAGCGCGCCATCGGCAAGGCATTCCGGCGACACATGAATGGCGGCCGGCACCTTGCCGGACGCGCCGCTCATTCGGCCATCGGTGACCAGCGCGACGTGGAAGCCCTCGTCCTGCAGCACCGCCAGCGGCGGCGTCAGCTTGTGTAGCTCCGGCATGCCGTTGGCGCGCGGCCCCTGAAAGCGGACCACCGCGACGAAATCGCGTTTCAGCTCGCCGCGCTTGAACGCGGCCTGCACCGCTTCCTGCGAATCGAAGACGAGCGCCGGAGCTTCCACGACGCGATGTTCCGGCTTCACTGCTGACACCTTGATGACAGCACGGCCGAGATTGCCGGTCAGCCGGCGCAGGCCGCCGTCGGCACTGAATGGATCGGCGGCCGGCCGCAGCACCGAGAGATCGAGCGAAGCAGCCGGCGCGGCGCGCCAGGCGAGCTGGCCGTCGCTGTCGAGGTACGGTTCCTCGGCATAGGCATCGAGCCCGCGACCGGCCACCGTGCGCACGTCGCGATGCAGCAGCCCGGCGTCGAGCAGTTCGCGAATCAGGAAGGCCATGCCACCCGCCGCGTGGAAGTGGTTCACATCGGCCTTGCCGTTCGGGTAGATGCGCGCCAGCAGCGGCACGGCGGCCGACAGATCGGCGAAATCGTCCCAGTCGATAACGATGCCGGCGGCACGCGCCATCGCGATCAGGTGGATCGTGTGATTGGTCGAACCGCCGGTGGCGTGAAGGCCGACGATGGCATTGACGATCGCCCGCTCGTCCACCACGTCCGCCATCGGCGAATAAGCCTCGCCGAGCGCGGTCAGTGCGGCCACCCGCTTCGCGGCCGCAGCGGTCAGTGCATCGCGCAGCGGCGTATTCGGGTTGACGAAGGCGGCGCCGGGCAGATGCAGGCCCATCACTTCCATCAGCATCTGGTTGGAGTTGGCCGTGCCGTAGAAGGTGCAGGTGCCGGGGCCGTGGTAGCTGGCCGCTTCCGATTCCAGCAGGGCATCGCGGCCGACCTTGCCCTGCGCAAACAGCTGCCGGACCTTGGCCTTGTCGTCATTGGAGACGCCGGAGGTCATCGGCCCGCCCGGCACGAAGATCACCGGCAGATGGCCGAAGCTCAAGCTGCCGATGACGAGGCCCGGCACGATCTTGTCGCAGACGCCGAGCATCAGCGCGCCGTCGAAAGTGTTGTGGGACAGCGCGATCGCCGTTGCCATCGCGATCACGTCGCGCGAAAACAGGCTCAGTTCCATGCCCGGCTCGCCCTGCGTCACGCCATCGCACATCGCCGGCACGCCGCCGGCGAACTGGGCGACCGCAAACGCCTCGCGCGCCGCCTGCTTGATGATCGCCGGATAGCGCTCCAGCGGCTGGTGCGCCGACAGCATGTCGTTGTACGCGGAGACGATGCCGAGGTTCGGCCAGCGCACCGCCCGCAGCGCCGGCTTGTCTTCGCCGCCGGCGGCGGCGAAGGCGTGCGCGAGATTGGTGCAGCCCAGCCGCCCGCGTGCCGTCCCGGCTTCCCGCGCCCGGTCGATCCGCTGCAGGTAGGCGCTACGCGTTTCCGCGCTGCGGTTCTTGATTCGCGCGGTGACGGCGGCAACCACAGGATTCAGCGACATGATCTCTCCGGCACGCTTCCGCTTCCGGTGGCAGGAAAGCGGCTAGCGGATTGAGACGGCATCGGGCAGGCAAGATAGCACTGCAAGAACGATGCAAAGCCGCCCCTCGAGACCCCCGCGCCATGGCCCAACCTCCCTGCTTCGACCTGATCTTCTTCGGCGGCACCGGTGATCTGGCGCTGCGCAAGCTGCTGCCGGCGCTGTACTACCGCCATCGCGACACCCGGGACTGCAGCGGCTGGCGGATCATCGCGGTGTCGCGGCAGCCACTCGATACGGCGGGCTACGTGGCGATGGTGCATGCCGCGTGCCGGCAGTTCATCCCGGCCAAGGATTTCGACGAAGCCGTCTGGGCGCAGTTCGCGACCCGGCTGGAATACCTGGCGATCGACGCCACGGTGCCGGGCGACTACGCGAAGCTGGCCACCGCCCTCGCCGACTCCGCCGAGCGCATCCGGGTGTTCTACCTGTCGACGGCGGCCAGCCTGTTCGCCGGCATCTGCGACAACCTGGCCGCCGCGAACCTGGTCACCGGCCTGAGCCGCGTGGTGCTGGAAAAGCCGCTCGGCTTCAGCCTGGCGTCGGCCACCGCGATCAACGAAGCGGTGGCGAAGATCTTCACGGAAAAGCAGATCTTCCGGATCGACCATTACCTCGGCAAGGAAACGGTGCAGAACCTGATCGCGCTGCGCTTCGGCAATTCGATCTTCGAGCCGCTATGGCACCGGGCCGCCGTGCGCGACGTGCAGATCACGCTCGCGGAAACGGTCGGCGTCGGCGATCGCGGGGAGTATTACGACCGCTACGGCGCGCTGCGCGACATGGTCCAGAACCACGCGCTGCAGCTGCTGTGCATCCTCGCGATGGAGCCGCCGTCGTCGATCGACCCGGACGAGATCCGCGACGAAAAGCTGAAGGTGCTGCGCGCGCTGCGGCCGTTCACGCCGGACGACGTGCGCCACAAGATCGTCCGGGGTCAGTATCGGGCTGGTGCCATCGAAGGCCGCGCCGTGCCCGGCTATCTCGACGAACCCGGCATCCCGGACGGCACCACGACCGAAACCTTCGTGTCGATGCGGGTCGATGTCGACAACTGGCGCTGGGCGCGCGTGCCGTTCTACCTGCGCACCGGCAAGCGCATGCAGGAGCGGATGTCGGAAATCGTCATCAACTTCCGCGCCGTGCCGCACGCGATCCTGCCCGGCAACGACGCCGGCAACGTCAATCGCCTGGTGATCCGCCTGCAGCCGGACGAGGGCATCGAACTGCATGTGCTGGCCAAGGTGCCCGGTGCCGACATGCGGGTGAAGCCGGTCAAGCTCGATCTGGACTTCGCCGAAACCTTCAAGACCCGCCAGTGGGACGCCTACGAACGCCTGCTGATGGACGTCATCGGCGGCAACCTGACCCTGTTCATGCGCCGCGACGAACTCGATGCCGCCTGGCAGTGGATCGACCCGATCCATGCCGCCTGGGCCACCCAGAGCGATCCGCCGAAGCCGTACTCGGCCGGCACCTGGGGGCCGACTGCCTCCAGCGCGCTGATCGTCCGCGACGGTCTGTGCTGGAAAGAGGAGTCATGAACGTCGGGCTGATCGAGCACCGTTTCCCATCGGCCGACGCGGCCATCGAGGCGCTGGCGGCGGCGATCATCGAACGCCTGCGCGCCGCCCTGGCCGAACGCGGCAGCGCCTCACTGGTGGTGTCCGGTGGCAAGAGCCCGGTGCCGCTGTTCGCGCGGCTGCGGGTTGCGGATCTCGACTGGCCGTAGGTCTGGATCACGCTGGCCGACGAACGCTGGGTCGATCCAGCCTCGCCGGATTCCAACGAGCGCCTGCTGCGCGAGCATCTGCTGCGCGATGCGGCCGCCGCCGCCCGCTTCGCGCCGCTGAAGTCACCGTTCGTGCAGGTCACCGATGGGCTGGCCGCTTCCAACGCCACGCTGGCAGCCGTGCCGCGACCGTTTGACGTGGTGGTGCTCGGCATGGGCGAGGACGGCCATACGGCATCCCTGTTTCCCGGCGCCGACGGCCTGGCGGCGGCGCTCGCGCCTGGCAATCAGGCGCTGCTGGCCGCGATCACGCCGCTGACCGCGCCGCATCCGCGCATCACCCTGACGCTGGCCGCGCTGCTCGATGCCCGCTGCCTGATGCTGCCGTTGAGCGGTGCGGCCAAGCTTGCGGTCTACCGGCAGGCGCGCGACACGCCGGATGCGCTGCGCTGGCCGATCAGCGCGGTGCTGTGCCAGCCGCAGACACCGGTCGAGGTCTGGCTGAGCGCTTGACTCAGTCGCGGTTCGACGGCCGCTTCGGCGCCGGCCGATCCGGCGATTCCTTGAAGCGCGGAATCAGGTCGACCAGGTTGCAGGGCCGCGTCGCGGTCGACAGTTGCAGGCCGATGATCTTGTCCCAGGCCAGTTCGCAGGCCCCGCGCGAACCGGGCAGGCAGAACACCAGCCGGCCGTTGGCCGAACCGGCGAAGGCACGTGACTGGATCGCCGAGGTGCCGATGTCGGCGTAGCTCAGCATCCGGAACAGTTCGCCGAAGCCATCGGTGATGCGGTCGAGCAGCGGGCGCACCGCTTCCGGCACGAGGTCGCGGCCGGTCAGGCCGGTGCCGCCGGTGATGACGATCACGTCGACCGTGTCGTCGATCAGCCAGTTCGAGACCTGCGCGCGAATGCCGTAGCGGTCGTCGCTCCTGATCAGACGCGCCGCCAGCCGGTGGCCGTCTCGGGCAATGCGCTCGACCAGCAAGGTACCGGACTTGTCGTCCTCCAGCGTGCGGGTGTCAGACACGGTCAGCACGGCGATTCCAAGGCTCATCGTCAAATCCTCCCGTTCGTCACTTGGCGGCGTGCTTCCAGCGCAGCGCCAGCAGGCTCGGCAGCAGCACCAGCGCGCACAGCAGGGTCATGCCGAGACCCAGGGTCAGCAGCAGGCCCATGCTGACCATGCCCGGATGCTTGGCAAACGCCAGGTTGCCGAAGTTGACCATGGTGATCAGCGCGCCGAACAGCACGGCGCGGGCGGTGCCGGTCTTCAGTAGGGAGCCATCCGCCGCATCGCGGCCGCGCTGCACCAGATAGACGCCGTAGTCGACGCCGACACCGAGGATCAGCGGCAACGCGATGACGTTGGCGAAGTTGAACGGCACGCCGGCCATCACCGAGGCAGCGACGGTCAGCAGCCCGGCCATCGCCAGCGGGACCAGCACCAGCAGCGTGTCGATCACCGATCGCAGCAGCACCAGCAGCAGCACGGTGATGACCACGGCCGAATAGGTGAAGGCATCCTGGAACGACTCGACCACCGAGCGGCCGGCCTCGGCCTGGGTCGAAGGACCACCGGTCGCAGTCGGCGCGACCGCCTGAACGGCGCTTATGAATGCGGCCTCGTCGGTCGGGTTGTCGAGGACCTTCGCCGGCATCGCTTCGACGCGGTACAGGCCGTCGGCGCTCTTCCAGCGGTCGATCAGCGACGGCGGCAGGTCGGCGGCGGTCACGGCGCTGGCCTTCAGCGCGTCCTTCAAGCCAGCCAGCCGCGCCGGCAGGCTGCCGAGCAGGTTGGCGCGCAGCCGCGCCAGCAGCGCCGCCTGCCCGGCGGCATCGCGCTTGCCGTATTCGGCAGCGAAGCCGTCGAGCGCGCCCTGCAGGGCCTTCGCCGCGTCGGCCTGGGGGCCGTTCTGGGTCGCGACATAGACCGGCATGGCGGCACGCATCTGCTCGATCAGCGCGAAGTCGTCATCACGCGCGGCCGGCTCGGCCGGCGCGGGAGCATCACTGAGCTGCGGGCCGAGCGCGAAGCGCAGGTCCTCGATGATCGCCAGCTTCTCCTCCTGATCGGCCGGCACGAAGCTTTCGAGCGTCATCGCCCGCTTGACCTCCGGCCGCTTCGACAGCTCGGCTGCCAGCCGGGTCGCCGTGTCCTGATCCGGCACCAGTGCCGAGAGCGTCAAGGTCGGAATTTCCGGGTCCTTGAGCAGGTCGCGGAAGGTCATGATCGCCTCGGTATCCGGGTCGCGAAGCTTGAGCGGGTCGCTGTCGAAACGCGCGCCTGGCACGAAGAACAGCGAGCCGGCGACCAGCACGGCGGACACGATCCAGATCGGCTTGGCGTGCGAGAACGGCCAGGCCAGCACCTTCGAAAGCGTGCTGCCGATCTTCGGCGTCCAGGCCAGCTTTTTCGGGTCCGGCGCCAGCAGCGCGATCAGCGCCGGCAGCAGGGTCACGGTCACCGCGAGGCTGATGATCATGCCGGCGCCGGAAATCAGGCCCAGTTCGGCGATGCCGAGGAAATCGGTCGGCACGAAGGCGAAGAAACCGAGCGAGCAGGTCAGCGCGCAGACCGTCATGTAGCCGCCGACGTCCGCTGCGGCAACGCCCAGCGCGCCCTCGTTCGGCAGGCCCTGGCCGAGCCGCTCGCGGAACTGCATGCCGAGGTACAGCGCGTAATCGAGCCCGAGGCCGATGTAGAGCACGCCGAACGCCACCGAAATCAGGTTCAGATGGCCGACCGCAACCGCCGCGAACGCGGTCGTCAGCAGCAGACCGTAGGCCAGCGACAGGATCGCCGCCAGCATCAGCCGCAGCGAGTGCAGCGCGAACCACAGCAGCAGCGCCGACACCGCCAGCGCCAGGAACAGCGCGAGCCCGGCACCGGAGAACGCGGTCTGGATTTCCTCGTGCTCCATCGCCACGGTGCCGGTCAGCCGCACCTTGAGGCCCTTCTGCTCGAGATCCAGCTCGCGCACGGCATCGCGCACCGCCTGCACCGGCAGCTCGGCGGGCAGCAGACGCTTGAAGTCGAGGATCGCGCCGAGTTCGATGAACCGCCGCGCGCCGGCCAGTTCACTGGCGCCACCGCCGCCGACCAGCGCCTGCCAGCTCAATGGCGCGTCCTTGTCCTGGGTGCTGCCGGTGACGCTGGCGGCGATGCCGTTGAACGCCGGCGACAGGTCGAAGTCGGTGCCTTCCGGCGCGTTCAGCGCCCGGCCCAGCAGGGTGAACAGGCCGCGCAAGCTCGGGTCCTGGTCGAGCGCACCGAGGAACGGCTGGGCGGCCGTCACGTCGTCGGCGAGCTTCTGCAGCTTGTCGGCCGGCAGGAACATCAGGCCGTTGCGCCGGAAGTAGCTTTCCGTCTCGATCGCGAACACTTCGGAAAACACGTCGCTGCGCGGCCGGAGCTTGGCGACCAGCGCGACCTGCGCGGCGTCCATCACTTCCGGAATGCCGCCCTCGATCACCACCACCAGCGTGTGGCTGAGCTTGGGGAACTGGCGGTCCATCTCGATTTCCGCCTGCCGCCACGGCAGCTCCGGTGCCAGCAGGTTCTGCAAATCGGTATCGATGCTCAGGTGCCGGGCGGTATACGCCGCCAGCCCGGCCCCGATCACGAGCGCCAGAACCACCACCAGTACCGCGCGACGCTGGGCAGCGTCGACCCACGCCGAAAGCAAACGACTCATCCGCCGGAAACCCCTAGAAACATGGAACTTGAAAGGCTGGCACGGGTCGCTATTGCACCTGACAATAGCGACCCCGCCAGAGCCTTCCATTGTCGCCGATGCCGAAAATCCCCGTGTCCCTGCGTTCCCTGCTTGCCACCACGCTGCTGCTGTCCGGCGCCGGTGCCCTGGCGGCACCCGCGCCCGGCGATGTCGTGACCGGCTTCCACGAGGTGCTGATCGGCAACATGAAGCAAGGCGCGACGCTGGGCTGCAGCGGCCGCAGCAGCCGGATCGCGGCCGCCGTCGACGGCAGTTTCGACCTGCCCTATCTCGCCAGCCGGGTCATGCGCCGGCAGTGGAAGACGCTGACGCCGGAGCAGCAGACCCGCTTCACCACGACGTTCCGCGATCTGGTGCTGGCCACCTACACCAGCCAGTTCGCGAAGTTCGGCGGCGAGAAATTCGAGACGCTGGCCACCCGCGAACTGGCCGATGGCACCCGCCAGGTGAATGCGAAGCTGACGCCGGGCAGCGGCAACCCGGTCAACTTCGATTACGTGTTGCACGACGTCGGCGGCCAGTGGCGCATCGTCAACGTCGTGGCCGATGGCGTCAGCGATCTCGCGATCCGCGCCAGCCAGTACGACAAGGCGTTCAAGTCGGTCGGCTTCGATGGCCTGCTGAAGCAGATCGAGAGCCAGACGGCGGCCAACCGGACGGGTTGCTGACCCCCGTCTCGCCCGGTTGCCGCGTGATGCTCCGCCTGCCGTCAACCCCAGTTGAAATGGAATGCGGCCGCGCCCGGCTTCGGCGCCGGACGATCGGCATCGCGCACGGCAGTGACCGCCGCGAAGCTCAGCAGATCGGCCAGCAGCAGGGTTTTCAGCGCCGGGCCGTACAGCGCGTGGCGGGCCTCATCGAATTGCCAGACGCTGAACCAGGCGGCGATGCCGGCGACGATCAGCAGCCCCAGCAGCAGCCAGCGCATCGTCGCCGACAGGAACGCCGCGCCGATCGCCAGCCCGCCGATCACCAGCAAGGCTGCGCCGTGCTGCAGCGCCAGCGCATCGATGGCCGATGCCGGCAGATGGCTCTGCCCGATCTGGTATGCGAAGACATCTGGCGCCGACCAGATCCGCGCGCCGATCACCATCGACACCAGGCCCGTCAGCAGCAAGGCCGAAAACGACACCCCATTCACGGTTTTCATCGCCTGTTCCTCTCGCCTCTACCCCGATGCGGCCGGATCGCCGGCCCCGGTGCTTCCCCCGGCCCGGCAGGTCTGCCGTTTGCCGGGTCACTATGGCGTTTGCCATACTATGGCGACCACCCTACATAATTCGAATCGACGACGCAAGACGCCGTTCGTCGGCTGAGCAAGGAGGAGACATGGCCAGAACCAGCAATGCCCGTCAGGACGCCATCGAAGCGGCCGTGCGGCTGTTCCGCAGCCAGGGCTACTCGGCCACCGGCCTGAGCCAGCTGCTGGAGGAAAGCGGCGCGCCGAAGGGCTCGTTCTATTTCCACTTCCCGGGCGGCAAGGAACAGCTGGCGCTGGAAGCACTGACCGTGTTCGGCGAGGAAATCCGCAGCCGCATCGCACGCCGCGCGGCGACCGTTGGCGACGACACGCCGGCCTTCATCCGGGCGATGTTCGACGCCACCGCGCACGAACTGGAATCGAGCAACTACACCGCCGGCTGCGTGGCCTCGAACCTCGGCAGCGAGATGTCATCCGGCAATCGGCCGATCGCCGATGCCGTGACGGCGGTCGTCAGGAGCTGGGTCGAAGCGATTGCCGATGGCGTCGCCGCCCGCTTCGAAACCCGCGAGGCTGCGTTGGCCTACGCCTCGACCGTGATGGCCGCGCTCAGCGGCGTGCGGACGATGGCGCGCGCCCAGCGCTCCACGGCGATTTTCGGCTCGATTGCCGACGTGCTGATCGCCGGGCTGCCGGCCGTGAAAGCCCCCGCCTGACCCGCCCCGCCATCGGCAGCCATTGGGGTCAGATCCGCATTTCAGCCGCGCCGCTGGATCAGTGGTCGCTCGGCGCCCACCACGGCTTCAGGGCTTCGCGGGTCGGCTGGTATTCGTAGCCCAGGGCTTCGGCCACCGCCTGGAAGGTGACACGGCCCAGATGCACGTTGAGCCCTTCGCGCAGGTTCGGATCATCCAGCAGCGCGCGCCGGTAGCCCTTGTCGGCCAATGCCACGGTGAACGGCAGGGTCGCGTTGGTGAGCGCGAAGGTCGACGTGCGCGCCACCCCGCCCGGCATGTTGGCGACGCAGTAGTGGACGATGCCCTCCTCGACATAGGTCGGGTCCTGGTGCGTGGTGGCGCGGGACGTCTCGAAACAGCCGCCCTGGTCGATCGCGACGTCGACGATCACCGCACCCGGCTTCATGGTCTTGAGCATCGCCCGGGTCACCAGCT
>CAYPJK010000039.1:0-13133 GCA_964411025.1 uncultured Nevskia sp. | reverse complement strand
ATGCTGTCGCCGACCGGCGTCGCGGCGGTCGGCGCCAAGCCGGCCGTCGAAGTGCCGGCTGTCCGCTATGGCCGGATCGAGGAGCTCGGCAACCTGATGACGCTCTTGATGAGCGACGGCGCCGACTACATCACCGGCGAAACGATCTGCATCGACGGCGGCCATCACCTGGCTGCGCCATCGACCTTCGCCGGCCTGAACAAGCTCGACGATGCGGCCTGGGCCAAGATCAAGGAAGCGGCGCAGGCCGCCACCCAGGCCAGCAAGGCGCAGCGCTCGGTCTGACGTCAGGCCAGCCCAGTCCGCCGACCCGCCGCCTCGCACGCCGTGCCAGGCGGCTTTTTCGCTTGTAGAGTCGCCGTTGCGGCGGCAGCCGCGAACCGCCACGCCCGGCAGCAGCACAGACCAGAACAGGCGCACGGGCACGCCAAACGAGGAGCGCAGATGAACGCCTTGCACGCCAGCGCCGCGAGCCCCGCGACCGTCGAACGGAAAACCTTCTGCGGCATCTGCGAGGCCGCCTGCGGCCTCGTCGTCACCGTGCAGGGCGACGCGGTGCTGAAGATCCGCGGCGACGTCGATCATCCGAACTCGAAAGGCTTCCTGTGCCCGAAAGGCGCGGCGTTCGGCGCCGTGCGCGACGACCCCGACCGCGTGCTGCAGCCACTGCAGCGGCAGGCCGATGGCCGCTTCGTGGCGGTCAGCTGGGATGCAGCACTCGATGACATCGGCGCCCGGCTGCGCGGCATCATCCGGCGCCACGGCCGGGAGTCGATCGGCGTCCACCTCGGCAATCCGAACGGCTGGAACTACGGGGCCTTCATGTGGCTGCTGGGCATGGCCGCCGCGCTGAAGACCAAGCACCTGTACACGGCCTCGTCGGTCGACATCAACAACTACTGGGTGGTCGGCGAACTGCTGTACGGCCACAACCTGGTGACGCCGTTTCCGGACATCGCCCACACGCAGTTCCTGATCGTGCTCGGGGCCAATCCAGTGGTCACCCACGGCAGCATGATGACCGCCGGCCGGGTCAAGGAGCAGATGGCGGCGATCGTCGAACGCGGCGGCCGGGTGGTGGTGATCGACCCGCGCCGCTCCGAGACCGCCGCCCAGTTCGAATGGCAGCCGATGCGCCCGGACGGCGATCCCTGGCTGCTGGCCGGCATGCTCAAGACCATCCTCGACGAGCAGCTGGCCGACCGCGACGCGCTGCACCGGCAGACCCGTGGTTCGGAGGCCTTGCCAGCGCTGCTGACGGCGGTGAGCGGCGAACGGGTGGCGGCGGAAACCGGCATCGCCTGGCGCGACGTGCAGGCGCTGGCGCGCGCTTTCGCCGCCGCGCCCGCTGCAGCGCTGTACGGCCGCTGCGGCGCCTCGCTGGGGCCGTTCTCGACCTTGACCAATTACCTGATCAACGTCCTCAACATCGTCACCGGCAACCTCGACAAGCGCGGCGGCATGGTGTTCGGCCAGCCGATGCTCGACACCGAAGGCTTCACGCGGCTGTTCAAGGTCAACGGCTACGACCGCTGGCGCACGCGCGTCGACGGCATTCCCGAAGTGATGGGCACCTCGCCGCTGGCGACGCTGCCGCGCGAGATCCGCACGCCGGGCAAGGGCCAGCTGAGGGCGCTGCTGATCGCCTCCGGCAACATCGCCACCACGTCCTGCGCGTCCGCCGATGTCGGGGCAGCGCTGGATGAACTGGACCTGCTGATCTCGCTCGATCCCTACGTTACCGAGACCAGCCAGCGCGCCCACTACATCCTGCCGCCGACCTTGTGGCTGGAGCGCGACGGGATGCCGATCTTCAGCCAGATGCATGCCGCCGTGCCGTACGCGCAGTGGACGCCGGCCAGCGTCGCGCCGCGCGGCGAGGCGCGTGACGACTGGTGGATCATCGACGAGATCTGCAAGCGCATCGGGCTGGTGCCGTCGGCCTCGCGTGCCGCCTAGTGGCTGGGCAAGCTCGGCATCCGCCTGACGCCGGCCACCGCCGTCGACCTGTTCATGCGGATCGGACCGGCCGGGGACTGGTTCGGCCTGCGGCCCGGCATCAGCCGGCGCAAGCTGTTCGCGCAGGGCAGCGGCGTGACGCTCGGCGGCGCGCCGGCGGTCGGCGTCAGCCGCGAGCGCGTGCATCTGAAGGATGGCCTGATCCCGCTGGAACAGCCGCTGATGCGCCGCGAGATGGCCCGGCTGATGGCAAGGCCGTCGGCAGACGATCCGGCCCAGTCCGCACGCTGGCCGCTGCGACTGATCTCCATGCGCGAACTGCGCTCGCAGAACAGCTGGCTGCACAACGTGCCGAAGCTGACCACCGGCGACCGCCGGCCGCATCTGCGCATTCATCCCGACGATGCCCGACCGCTCGCGCTGCACGATGGCGACGATGCCGCGATCACCTCACCCTGGGGCGAGATCACGGTGCCGGTCCTGGTCAGCGATGAAGTGATGCCGGGCACGGTGGCACTGCCGCACAACTGGGGGCACGGCGGCGGCTGGCGCCGGGCAGTGTCGATCGGCGGCGGCCGCTACAACGATCTGACCGCCAATGCCGCGACCGAGATCGACATCCCGTCCGGCAATGCGGTGCTCAATGGCCTGCGGGTACGGGTGAGCCGGCGCAGCGAGACGCTGGCAGCCGCCAGCTGAGGCCGATCCTCAGGTGCTGGCGACCGGCGGTGTCGACAGGTAGATGCCGACGATCGCCGCCGTCGCCACCAGCACCCAGGCTTCGAAGATCAGGCGCCACGGCCGTGGCGCCTGCTTCAGCTCCATGAAGTGGAGCAGCACCAGGCGCACCTTGAAGGCGGCGATCGCGAAGATCGCCACGGTGCCGACGCGCGCCGAGAAGCCGTCCTTGGAGAGCCACCAGGTGGTGGCGATGGTCGCCGCCATCAGGAACAGCCAGACAAGGGTCGTCGTGGACTGGCGGATCATGGGCGCGCTCAACGCAGCAGGTACAGCAGCGGAAACAGCATGATCCACAGCAGATCGACCATGTGCCAGTAACTGGCGCCGCATTCCAGCACCACGCAGTTGCCGCGGCTGAAGCGCCGTGCCCGGGCCTGCTTCCACAGCACGATCAGCAGGATGTTGCCGGCGAACACGTGCAGCAGGTGCAGCCCGGTCAGCGTGTAGTAGTACATGTAGAAATCATTGGTCAGCATCGAGATGCCGGCCTTGATCTTGCCGCCGTACTCCAGCGCCTTGGACACCATGAACGCCACGCCGAGCAGGAAGGCGCCGGCGATCAGATGCGGCACCCGCGCCAGCGCGTCGCGCTTGACCGCTTCCACCGCCAGCACCACGCACCAGGAGCTGGTCAGCAGGATCAGCGTGTTGATGCCGCCGAAGTTGATGTCCAGCGTCTGCCGCGATGCCTCGAAGACCGTCGTGGCCTCCTGTCGGCCAAGCATGAACGACACGAACAGCAGTGCGAAGAAGCACATGTCGGCGGCGATGAACACCCAGACGCCTTCCACACCGGGAAGGCGTGGGACGGCTTCGGCGCCTTCGCGAACGGCGGCCATCGTCAGGTGCGGCACCGCTCAGCGCGAGACGATCGCCGCAGCGCCACGCACGGGGTGTTCCTTCGGCTGTGCTGCGCCATCTTCGATCTCGATCCGGTTGACGGCCCTGATGATGAAGATCGACATCGAAACAATCCAGACGTACCAGGTCGGGAAGGCGATCCAGAAATTGAACAGGCCGTGGAACGCGAACGGGCCGGTCTTGAAGAAAGGAATCAGGCTGACCGGGAAGAACGAGGCGACGGTGACGAAGCCCCACCAGCTGACCCAGGCCGGCACCAGCTTCTTCTCGCGCTTGTCGCGCAGGAACACGATGGCCGCAGCGATGATCTGCCAGCTGGTCACCATGTAGGCGAGATCGATGATCATCCAGGCGAGGGAGTACATCGTCTGCACCGCATCCGGGGACAGGCGGTCGACCTGCATCGCACAGGTCAGCCAGATGCCGCAGGCGACGACGATCGGGCAGTAGGTGATGGTCGCGCCCATCATCTCGACGTTGGCCAGCATGCCGTCCTGGCCCTCGATGCGGCGCATCACCCGCGACACCGCCGCGCCGAAGGTCATGTAGCAGGAGCCGAGCACCATGCACACCGACATGCCGACCATGATCTCGGTCTGCAGGTCCTTGTAGTGCTGCCACATGTCCTGCGCGCTGGTCGAGGCCGCCATCGGCGGGAAGTTGTCGGCCAGCAGACCCCACATGACGAAGAAGCCGATGAAGAACACCGGCCCGGTCCAGGCCAGCATCTTCCAGGTGCCGTAGTCGATGGGATGGGGACTCGTAGACATGGTGCTGCTCCTGCACGCCCGGCTGCCCCGATGGCAGCGGTTCTGGTCTGCCGATTGTTCCGATCCACAGCCCGCGATCTACCAGAATCGGCCGGCTTGCATGTCAAGATCGGCCCGCATTCGCGGTTGTGGAGACAAGCCCATGGGCGACGGATACACCCTGCAGTCGGCGGCGGCGTTCTCGTCGGCATTCCGCGTGCCGCCGGACGTGGTCGAAGAAGCGGCGCCGGCCAATACCCGGGGTGGCCATGTCGGCATCTACGGCTGGAAGACGCCCCGCATGGAAGGCTTCGAGCTGCCCGAATCCGACGAACTGATCGTGGCCTTGCACCTGGGCGGCTCGCGCCAGGTCCGCGCGGTCACCGACCAAGGCTTGAGCCGCAGCCGCTCGGCACCTGGCCTGCTGACCATCCTGCCGCCGGGCCGCAGCGCCGCTTTCCGAACCGAAGGCAGCATCAGCCTCGTATCGCTGCATGTACCGCGCTCGCTGGCTGCAGAGATGTCGGCCCCGGCCGCCGGCGATTTGCCGTGGCTGCCCCGCTTCGCCTTCCGCGATCCGTATGTCAGCGCCAGCTTCGAGGCGCTGCTGCGCACCGTCCGCGCCGGCCCGCGCCTGCGGCCCGACTACGTGGTCAAGGTGGTCGACGCCATGCTCTGCCACCTCGCGCAATGGCGGCAACCGGCCGACGCCGTCGCACTTCCGAGGCGCGATGCCGACGCCCGGATCGGGCGGACCACGCTGGGCGCCCTCTTTGCGCAAATCGATGCGCAGCTTGGCCGGCCGCTGCGCCTTGACGAACTGGCCCGCTCCACCGGGCTCAGCCGCACGAGCTTCACGCGCAGCTTCCGGCAGGCCAGCGGGCTCTCAGCCCATCAGGCACTGAACCTGCGGCGCATCGACGCCGCCCGGCAGCTGCTGGACGAAACCGGGCTCGACCTGGCGTCCATTGCGCAGGAAACCGGCTGGTCCAGCCAGTCGCACTTCACGGCCAGCTTCCGCAAAGCCGTGGGCTGCACGCCGGCACGCTACCGCGCGCGGCGCTGAGCGCGCCGCAGCCACGTTGGCCGCTCAGGCCGCCAGGCGCGGCTGCAGCCAGTCGGTAAGGTCCTTGAACACGCGCGCGCGATCGGCCGGCAGCTCGTTGAAGATCTCGTGGTACAGGCCGTCGTAGACCTTCAGGGTCTTGTCCGGCGACGATATCCGCTCGAACACCATGCGGCTGCCGGCCACGCCCGCCAGCTTGTCGTCGCTGCCGTGCAGCAGCAGCGTCGGCACCGAGATCACCGGCAGCATCGCCGGCACGATCTCGACGAAGCGCACGATCTCCGCCAGCGTTCGCACCGGCACCTTGCCGTGCGCGTTGAGCGGGTCGCCGGCGTACTTGGCGACCTCATCCGGATCGCGGCTGACCAGGCTCGGGTCGACCTGGAACATGCCGAGCTTCGGCGCGAACGAGGCCAGCGTCTTGGCGATCACCCCGAGCAGCGGCGGCGCGCCATCCAGCGCCACGGCCGGGCCGGACAGGATCAGGCCTTGGAGCTTGCTGCCGTGCTTGATCGCATAGCTCAAGCTCAGCGCGCCGCCCATGCTGTGGCCGAGCAGGAACAGCGGCACCGCCGTCTGCAGCCGGCGGGCGCGGTCGATCAGGGTGTCGAGATCGGCCACGGCGTGGCTGAACTTGTCGATCAGCGTCCGCGCACCGTCAGACTTGCCGTGGCCGCGATGGTCGATCGCGTGCACCACGCAGCCCAGGCCAACCAGCTGCGCTGCCACCTCCCGATAGCGCCCGCCGTGCTCGCCGAGACCGTGGGCGATCACCACGGTCGCCTTCGGCGCACCGGACGGCGCCCAGGTCTGGAAGTGGATGCGGATCTTGTTGATGCCGTCGAAATGACCTTCGCTGTGTTTCATCGGGACTCGGCTCTCGTCGTCTGGCTGCGGCTCTTGCTGCGGGTCTTGGGCGCGGCCGGAGCGGCCGGCGGCGGCTGATGATGCCTTGCCGGGGCGGTCGCCACACGGCCCAGCGCCAGCACCTCGTCAAGCCCTTCGCGGAAGCATTCCAGCAGCAGTTCCGGCTCGGTGACGGCGGCGCGGTCGCTGTTGATGCCGATGCAACAGCGGCCGTCGTGCGACAGCATCGCGATCATCATTCCGCAGCCCGGCACCGGCGCGTACGGCCAGTACTGCACGACGCGGGCGCCGGCGAAGTACACCGGATGCGGGATGCCCGGCACGTTGCTGATCTGCGCGTCCTGCGCGGTGGTGAAGTCGGCGGTCAGCTTGATGACCACGCCGATCGGCAGCCGAGTGACCACCGGCATCATCCGGATCATCACGTCCAGCGCCGGCTCGGCGCGGGTATCGCGAACGAACTGCTGGATGTGGCGGATGCGGGCGATCGGGTCGCGTTCGGCCATCGGCGCGGCGTACTGCGAGCCGGCGAACTTGTTGCCGCCCATCGCATCGGCTTCGGTGCGCAACGAGATCGGAAAGCCGATCGGCATCGGCCGGGGCGACACGCCGAGGCGCTCGTGATACCGGCGGAATCCGCCAATCAGGCCGGCCAGGAACAGATCATTGATCGACGCTTCGGCGGCCTTCGATGCCGCCTTGAAATCGGCCAGCGGCAGTTCGATGCCATCGAGCCGCCACGACAGGCTGCGCCGCTTGAACAGCCCGGAACCGGGCACCGGCTTCACGCCCAGCATGCGCCGGGCAGATGCGAGGTAGTCGAGCGTCTGCTGCACGTCCTCCGGATACTTGAGCAGCGCCGAGGCCTTGCGGCCGAGCGCGCCGGCGGTGCCGACCGCCGTCGACGGCAGCGCCGCCAGCCGGCTTCTCAGCGTCTTCAGGCCAAGGCTGCTGGCGCTGGCCGCGCGACGCGCGCGCGGCACGACCGGCACCGGGCGCGGCAGCGCCTCGCGTTCCGTGTGGAAGATCCGCTGCAACAGCTGGACGATGCCGAGGCCATCGGTGGCTGCGTGGTGCATCTTCAGCACCAGTGCCGAGCGGCCGCCGTCCAACCCTTCGAGCAGAGTCGCCTCCCAGGGCGGCCGGGCGCGATCGAACGGTGCCATCGCGATCAGCCCGGCGGCATCGAACATCTGCCGCTCGCTGCCCGGCGCCGGCAGCTGCTGGCGGCGCAGGTGGTAGTCGAAATCAAAATCCGGGTCCTCGACCCAGGTCGGGTTGCCGATGCGCGCCGGTACCACCACCTTCTGCCGGAAGCGGCGCACCGCTGCGACCAGCCAGCGGAACTCGGCCTGCAGCCGCGCCCAGTCCGGCGTGCTGTCGAAGACCATGATCGAGACGATCGTCGAGCGCAGCCGGGGATCGACCTCGGCCCGCCACATCACCGCCTCGAAGGCACTCATCTCGTCCGGCCCGCCCCAGTGGCGCAGCTCGTCCAGCAACGGGTCTGCCTGCCTGTTCGCCTTGCTCATCGTGTTGCGCTCGTGCTCGAAATCGGGGGAGGGGCGCGGCGTCAGCCGGCGCTGTCCTCGGTGCCGGCGGCCAGCTTGCGCAGCCCCCGGAAGGCCTGCACCGCGCCGTGCTCGCCCTTGACCACGGCCGCGACCTCGGCCGCGATCGGCATCACCACGCCGTGCTGGGCCGCCAGTTCCATCACCACGCTGGACGTCTTGATGCCTTCGGCGACCATGTTCATCGAGGCGACGATCTCCGCCGTGGTTCGGCCCTGCGCGAACTGCACGCCGACCTGCCGGTTGCGCGACAACGGACTCATGCAGGTGGTCAGCAGATCGCCGAGGCCGGTCAGCCCGGCAAAGGTTTCGGCGCAGCCACCGAGTGCCACGCCCAGCCGGGTGATCTCCGACAGCCCGCGGGTGATGACCATCGCCCGTGTGTTCTCGCCGACGCTCAGGCCCTCGGCCATGCCGGCGGAGATGGCGATCACGTTCTTCAGCGGCCCGCCGAGTTCGCAGCCGATCACGTCGCGGTTGGTGTAAACGCGGAACACGGCGCTGCTGAACAGCGGCTGCAGCGCCTTGGCGACGTTCTCGTCGGTCATCGCCAGCACGGCGGCGGCGGCGTAGCCCTGCAGCACCTCGCGGGCGATGTTCGGCCCGGCCAGCAGGCCGGCCGGATGGCCCGGCAATTCCTGCTGGATGATCTCGGTCATCCGGCTGTGGCTGCCCTGTTCGAGGCCCTTGGCCAAGCTGATCACCGGCACCCAGGGCCGCAGCAGCGGCGACACCGCGCGCAGGGTGTCGCGGAAGCTGTGCGAGGGCACGCCGACCACCAGCACGTCGCAGTCACGCACCGCCTCAGCCATCGAGGCGGTGGCGATCAGCCGCGAACACAGCGGCAGATCCTTGAGATAGCGCGTGTTGCGGTGCTCGCGGTTGATCTCGTCGGCGGTCGCGGCGTCGCGCGCCCACAGCGTGGTCTGGGTGTTGCGCGAGGCCAGCGAGGCAACCGTGGTGCCCCAGGAGCCGGCACCGAGCACCGCAATGCGGATGCGGCGGCTCATGCGCCACCCGCCGGCCAGTGGTTGAGCGTGTCGATGTACTGCTGCCGCACCTCGGCGATCCGCGCGTCGAGTTGCTCGTGACGCCAGCCGCGGACGTCGATCGGCGGCAGCACCGCCACCTGCACGGTGCCGGCGCGCATCGTCTGGTCGTTGCGGCCCATGATCTCCCCCGCGTTGCGGATCACCACCGGCACGATCGGCACGCCGGCCTGCATCGCCATGTGGAAGGCGCCCTTCTTGAACTTGCCGACCTTCGGCGTCCACGAACGGGTGCCTTCGGGAGCGATGCACATGCTCAGGCCGGCCTTGATGCGATCGACCGCCGGCTTCAGCGCATCGATCGACTTCTGGGTGTCGGCGCGATCCAGGAACGCCACGCCGGCCATCTTCATGTAGCGGCCAAAGCCCGGCACCTTGGCGGCTTCCGCCTTGGCCACGCCGCTGAAGCTGCGGCGGACGATGTTCATCATCACGAACATGTCGAACTTCGACTGGTGATTGATGATGAACACGCAGGGCCGGTGCGCCTGCAGGTGCGCTTCGCCAATCACCTCGATGGTCACGCCGAGCACCGCCATCGCCGCGTCGCTGGCGGTGGCGGTGATGAAATCGGCGGCGGCGCGGCTGTCGCCGGTCAGCCGTTCCAGCCCCAGCCCGGCGACGAAGCTCGCGCCCATCGCCGCATAGGCGCCGACGGTGCGCGCCATCGCCTTGACCGGACCGCGCGAACGGCGCGGAAAGCGCAGGATCGGCCAGCCGGATTCGCGCGCCACCTGTTCCAGCTGCGGCTTCGGCTGGATCGCGCTCGGCATGCCGACGGCCTTCAGGAACGCGATGTCCTCGTTGCCGTTGGCGTAGCCATAGCTCGCCTTCAGGTTCACGCCATTCGCCTTGGCGAAGGCCCGCACGCCTGCCGCCTTGCCCGCGCCCCAGGCCGGCTGGCCGTCGAGGCCGCCGGTGAGCTTGCCATTGCGGATCAAGGCCCGCGTGCAGACGATGTGCTCGATGCCGTACTCCTCGGCCAGCGGCTCGATCTGGTACAGCGTGGCCGACGAAGCAATGGCCACCGTGTGGCCCTTCTTCTGATGGGCATGGATCAGTTTCCAGGATTCCGGGAACAGGGTCGTCGCGGTCTTTTCCAGCCACAGGCGCCGCCACAGCGCGCGCAGGTCGGCCTCGGTCTCGCCAGCCCAGTCGAGGATGCCGTTGGCGATCACCTCGGAGAATTCCTCGTCGCTCAGATCGCCCTTGCGGCTGAGCTTCAGCGTCTCGACGATCTCTTTCGCGGCCATGTCGCCGCGCTTGATGCGATCGAAGAAGTACGCGGCGGCCGAGTAGCCGTCGATCAGGGTGCCGTCGTAATCGAAGAAGGCGCCGATCTTCGGCCCCGACGGGCCGTCGGCGATCTTTTGGAGCTGCCGCTCGAGAGTGGGATTGGCGGTCATCAGCGTCCGGTTTCCGGGATAACGGCGTGAGCGGCGGCGTGACGCGCCTGATCCAGCTTTTCGATCGCGGCCAGTCGTTCGACGACCGAGGCCAGCTCATCAGCGAAGGCACGGCGGCGCCCGGCAAGATCGGGCGCGCCGGCTTGGTCGGGGTCCCCGCGAAGTCGTTTTTCACTTCGCGGAGTGGCGTTCAGCAGATCCCGATTGTCGGCCAGCGACAGCGCATTGCCGAACACTTCTCGCGACACGCATTCCGGGCTGCTCAGGCGCTTCTGCAGCACGTACTGGCGACCGACCTTGACGCATTCCTCGGTCAGCTTCTTCTTGTCGATCTTGGCATCGGCCGGTTGCGCAGCCAGGCGGTCGGCGACGATGTAGTAGGCCTCGATGAACGGCGTCAGCACGCGGTGGGCGATCAGGAACGGCGCGCCGAGCAGCAGAGCCTTGCGGCCTTCGACGGTGACCGCCCGCTGCCGGAACTTGGCGTCGAACAGCCGCGACTCGGCCTTCTGTTCCTCGCGATAGGCAGCTTTGTCGCTGAAGAAGAAATCGAACTTCAGCAGGTCGCGCAGCGCGAACGCCGACTGCCAGGCGCGCTCCAGCGGCCCGGTCAGCTCTTCGGTCGAGGTATCGAGCAGCGCCACTTCGAAGATCGCGCGGTTGATGAACCAGTGCACCGCGCTGTTGCGGTAGAACGCCGCCACCGAGTGCTGGCCGGGTTCGATGGCGTAGACCGTCTCGGTGCCGCCGTCGTAGCGACTGACCACGCCGCCCGCGTTGAGATTGCCGAGCGTCTCCGCCACGCCGGCGCGGCTCCGCAGTTCGTCGAGATGCGAGTTCGGCAGGCCACGGGCGTCGGCGTAGTCGAGCAGCGGCAGTACCAGTTCGTGGACTTCGGCCAAGGTCAGCGCCCGGTCCTTGACGCCAAGCAGCGCCAGCGTCACCAGCGCATTGGCGGTGACCGGCGTCGCCCGGTTGATGCGCTGGAACACCTCGAAGGCGATCTTGGCGACGGTCCACTTGCCCGGGCCATCGGCATCGGCGCGGGCCAGCGCTTCCTTCAGGCTCAGCGGCTCGCCGAATCGCACGTAGGCGTTGCCGATGCGCTTCTGCTGGGTGCGCGCATAGCCGGCCAGCCACAGCAGGTTTTCCTTGGCCTTGGCCGCGCCCGCTTCCTCGGCGGCCATCACGCCGACCTCGTGCATCTGGTCGTAGGTGGTCGATACCGGCACCAGCAGCATGTCGTCGGCGCCGCCGCTCTCGATCGCGGCGACCAGGTAGCTCAGCAGGCCGTACTTCGGCGGTCGCAGCTTGCCAGTACGGCTGCGGCCCCCTTCCATGTACCACTCCAGATTCAGGCGCTGCGACGCGAGCCAGGCGAGGTATTCGCGGACCACGAGCTTGTAGATCTCGTCGTCCTGGAAGCTGCGCCGGATCAGGATGCCGCCGGAGCGCCGGATGATGGTGCCGAGCGGCCAGAAACCGAGGTTATTGCCGCCCAGGATGTGGTTGCGCTTGCACCCGTTGTCGCGCAGCAGCCGCGACAGAATGAAGGCGTCGGCGTAGGAGCGGTGGGTCGGCAGGTAGACCAGCGCGTGCTCGCGGTTCAAGGCCTTCAGCCGCGCCAGTTCGCGGGGATCGGCATCGACCGTCCAGGCCCGCGTGTGCAGCGGGCCGAGGCCGTAGTCGAACATCGCCGCGAACGCCGGGCTCTGCACGGTGACGATTTCCTCGAGGCCCTTGAGCGCCTCGGCGGCGACCTGCGCGGTCGGCAGTTGCAGTTGCCGGGCCAGCTTGTCGATCTGCTCGACGAAGCGGGCCGACCGCGCCACCTTGCGGGCCACCTGGCGACGCTGGATCAGCGTCGCCGCCAGCACCGGATTGAGGTCGGCGAGCGTCATGCGAGGCGCTCGGCCGCATCGACCGCCGGAGTGGCCTGCGCGCCCTCGGCGCGCGCCGTGGTGGCGAGAATCACCGCCGCCACCTGTTCGGGATCGTCGTACATCGGCACGTGGCCGCAGCCACGCAAGCTCAGTCCTTCAGCGCCCTGCACGGTGGTCGTCAGCGAAGCGCCGTAACGCCGATACGGAATCACCTGGTCGTGCTCGCACCAGGCGATGCGCACCAGCGGCGGATCGACCTTGAACGGCTGGATGCCGCCGACCGACTGCATGCTGTCGAGCAGTGCCGGCAGCATCCGGGTGTCCCGCATCGAGCGCATGGCGCGCCTGCTTTCGTCCGGCGGCAGCCGGTCGCCGTGGTTCATCGCCTGCCGGTTCAGCAGCCGGCGGACACCGGCGAACGCCAGCAGCCACGAGAACAGCACGATCAGCAGCGGCAGCAGTGCGTAGATGATGCGGAACGACCTGGCGATCGCCTCGTAATCCTTCTGCGTCTGCCAGCCGCCGGCCGGCGACAGCGCGGTGACCGATTGCGCGAAGCCGCGCCGCGCCAGTTCCAGCGACAGCCAGCCGCCGAGCGAATTGCCGGCGACGTGGGCGCGCTCAAGACCGCGCGCCTTCAGATCAGCGATCAGCAGGTCGGCCAGCACTTCGACGGTCGGCGTCACGCCGTCGGGAATCGGCGGCCCGCCCGGGTGGCCGGGCAGCGTCGGCGCGATCACCCGATGCCGGCGCTCCAGCAACGGCAGCACCGGCTTCCAGATGTGCCAGGTACCCCCGAGACCATGCAGCAACACCAGCGGCGAGCCGCTGCCGCCCTGATACGCCCCTGCGGTTGACGGGATGTCGTTCACGCTGTTCTCGCCTGTCGTCTGCTCCCCCGCGTCGATGCGCGCCCGGCGGCGCACCGATCGCACCCAGGCGCGGATTGTCCGCGCCGGCTTCCGCTTGCAGCCCGAACTT